>NZ_JBYTBK010000016.1:0-104129 GCF_058789115.1 Pseudomonas sp. FW300-N1A1
TTGTTTGGTCATCTGACACCTCGATCTGGCGAGCATTCTCGCCTAAATGGGTGTCCGGTTTCATTAGACCACTACAAAGCGAGGACAAGACGATGCAGACCATCCATTACACCCACGCACAAGCGCACCTCTCGGAAACCATGGATCGCGTCAATGAAGACCGCACCCCGCTGCTGGTGACCCGGCAAAAGGGAGAACCCGTGGTGATGATTTCCCTCGCCGAGTACAACGCGCTGGAAGAAACGGCCTATCTGCTCCGAACGCCAGCCCCAGCCAACGCCGAACGCCTGATCAAGTCGATCAGTAACCTGCGAGCCGGGAAAAGCAAGCCAAGACAGCTCATCGAAGAGTGAACATCCTGCTCACTCCCGAAGGCTGGGAAGAGTACCTCTGGTTTCAGCAGAACGATAAAGCCGGACTAAAGCGGATCAACCTGTTGATCAAGGCAACCCAGCGAGATCCCTTTACCGGTCCCGGCAAGCCTGAGCCACTCAAACATAACCTGAGTGGCTTCTGGTCACGGCGAATTACTGCAGAGCATCGCCTCGTCTATTGCGTTGAGGGCGACGGGTTACAGATCGTGATGTGCAGATACCATTACTGAACGCTTACCAGCCGCCCTATCCCGCGCACAATCATCTCCACCTCGCGTTCATCAATCGTCAGCGGCGGTAGCAGGCGAATGGTTTTACCCCGTGTCACATTGATCAGCAGCCCGTGGTCGCGGGCGGCGATGAGGGTCAGGTCGCGAATGGGTTGGGCCAGTTCGATGCCGATCATCAAGCCCTGACCACGGATCGCCAGCACGTTCGGGTGATCATCGAGTTCGGCGTGCAGCCGAGCCAGCAGCAGTTCGCCCTGGCGCCTGGCGTTTGCCAGAAGCCCTTGTTCTTCAATGATCTCAAGCACTGTGCAGCCGACCCGACACGCCAGCGGGTTGCCGCCAAAGGTGCTGCCGTGGCTGCCGGGGGTGAACAGTTCGGCGGCTTTGCCACGGGCCAGGCAGGCGCCGATCGGCACACCGTTGCCCAAGCCCTTGGCCAGGGTCATGACGTCCGGCACGATGCCTTCGTGCTGAAAGGCGAACCATTGCCCGGTACGGCCGATACCCGTCTGGATCTCGTCGAGCATCAGCAGCCAGTTGCGCCGGTCACACAGAGCACGCAGGGCTTTGAGATACCCAGTCGGCGCCAGTTGCACACCGCTTTCGCCCTGAATCGGCTCCATCAGCACCGCCACGATGCGTTGCCCATAGACCTGGTGAGCTTTATCCAGCGCCGCGAGATCGCCAAACGGCACTTTGAGAAAATCCCCCGGCAACGGGTGAAATCCCAGGCGCACCGCCGGGCCGTCACTGGCGGACAGCGTGCCGAGGGTGCGGCCGTGGAAGGCGTTTTCCATCACCACCACCAGCGGCTGCTCGACCCCTTTGTGCCAACCGTACAAGCGCGCCAGCTTCAGTGCGGTTTCATTGGCTTCAGCACCTGAATTGTTGAAGAACACCCGTTCCAGGCCGGACAGCTCGGTGAGCTTTTCCGCCAGCCGTTGCTGCCAGTCGATGCTGTACAGGTTCGACGTGTGCAGCAACAAACCCGCCTGTTCAGTGATCGCGCTGACCACCCGTGGGTGCGAGTGGCCGACATTGGTCACGGCCACGCCCGCTACCGCATCCAGGTATTCACGGCCGGCCTGGTCCCACAGGCGGGTGCCCAGCCCCTTGGCAAAACTCAAGGCCAGCGGTTGATAAGTGCTCATCAGGTGGGTGGCGGTCATGGCTTCAAGCTCCATCAGGTGTTGGTTTTTTTGCAGTATCGTTAGCCACCCGAGCTGGATAAACGCTATAACCCTTCAATCATTTTAAAGCTGAGCTTGATAATGGATTTATTCCTGGCGATGTCGGTTTACGTGAGCGTGGTCGAGTCCGGCAGCATGACCGCCGCCGCCCGGCAGTGCAGCCTGTCGACCACCATGGTGGGCAATCACTTGCGCGCCCTGGAGCAACGCCTCGGGGTCAGCCTGATCAATCGCACCACCCGCCGCCAACGCCTGACCGAGTTCGGCGCGGCCTATTACGAGCGCTGCCTGGAGGTACTGGGCCTGGTCCAAGAGAGCGAACGGCTCGCCGAACAGGTCCAAGGCGAACCCAAGGGCCTCTTGCGCATTACCGCCCCGCCCAGCTTCGGTTCGGAGTGCCTGGCACCCGCCATGCACCTGTTCACCCAGCAATACCCGGAAATCCGCGTGGATGTGGTGCTGAGCAACCAAGTGGTGGACCTGATCGACAACAGCGTCCACGCCGCCATTCGCCTGGGCACGCCAGAGCCGTCGGGGCTTATCGCCCGGCCGCTGCAGGATTTCACCCTGACTATCTGCGCGGCACCCTCGTACCTGGAACGACGGGGCGCGCCCGCCCTTCCCGCCGACTTGAGCCAGCACGCTTGCCTGGCCTACGCTTATCCCGCGGGCGATGAATGGAGTTCGATGGGAAAACAATGGCTATTGACCGGCCCTGAAGGCGAGGTGCAGGTGCCGATCAGCGGCCCGATGGTGATCAACAGCGCACCGGGGCTGCTCCAGGCCGCCCGGGCCGGCATGGGTATCGTCATGCTGCCCGACGCGCTGGTGCATCAGGACCTGCGTGAAGGCAAGCTGGTCGCGCTGCTGCAGGATTACCAACTGCCGAGGCGACCGATGAATCTGGTCTACGCGCCAGACCGCTACCGCTTGCCGAAGCTGCGCAGTTTTGTCGAATTCACCTTGCAGATGTGGGGCAAGCAGAGTGGTTGATCAGTCGCCTTTAGAGGCTAATGCCTGTCAGTTAAGCGAACGCCGACCCTTGTAGGAGCAACCGGTCGACGCTCGAGTGCTCGCGATGGACCTTAACGATAACGCGTGTTGCCTGATTAAACGCGCTGCCCTTGAGTTCATCGCGAGCACGCTCGCTCCTACACATGCGACTCCATCTCCTTAACTGACTGGCATTGGGCCTACAGGCCCGCCTTCACCAACACCGGCTTGTGCGAATAACGCTCGGGGTACAGCTGTTTGAGTTGCGCCACTTTCGGCAGGTCGTTGATCACGATGTAGGGATACGTCGGGTGTTCCGTCAGGAAGTCCTGATGGTAATCCTCCGCCGGGTAGAAACCGTTGTAGGTTTCCAGTGTGGTCACGATCGGCTTGCTGAACGCACGGGCCGCGTCCAGTTGGGCAATGTAGGCCTGGGCGACGGTTCGTTGTTCCGTGCTTTGCGCAAAAATGGCCGAACGGTACTGGGTGCCGGTGTCCGGCCCCTGGCGGTTCAGTTCGGTGGGGTTGTGGGCCACCGAAAAGTAGATTTGCAGCAAACTGCCGTAACTCACCTGAGCGGGATCGAAGGTGACTTTCACGGCTTCAGCGTGACCGGTGTCGCCCTCGCTGACGCGCTCGTAGCTCGCACTGTCGGCCGTACCGCCGGCATAACCGGAGACGGCACTCTGCACGCCTTTGACATGCTGGAACACCCCTTGTACCCCCCAGAAGCAACCACCGGCGAGCACCGCGGTTTCGCTGCCGGTCTTGGGGGACTCATCAAGGGCGGGGGGCGCGATGATGACCGCGTCTTCAGCCACGCCGAAGGAAAACCCCAGGCATTGACCGACGACGCCGGCAAACGCCAGCCCCAGCAGGGTTTGACGCCAGCTGAATCGGGTTCTCATGGTGTCCACTCCTCAATGCTGAAAATACAAAAGCCGTGTTCAACCGAAGGTAAAGGCATAGGCCGAGACGCCGGGGTCGAGGAACTCGATGCTGAATGTGCGCTCTGCGACATCGCCGGGTTGACGCACCAACTGGTACAACCGTTGTTCGGTCACGCTGCCACTGCCATCCGGGGCGACATCCATGCCGTGAGCATCACCCGGCGCCTGGCCGTCGACCGTGACTTTGAAACGCACCGGCTTGCCCTCCACGCCAGGTCCCAGCACCAGGTGCAGGTCGCGGGCATGGAAGCGGTAGACAATGCGGCTGCCCGCAGCCGCCGAAGTGGCATGCTCGGCGCCAACGTTCCATTGCCCGTCCAGTGCCCAGTCGTTGAGCGTCAACACCGCCGGCACCTTGTAGTCGGCCACCGCGTCGGGCGTCAGGCTCGCTGCAGGTACGAAATGCGCCAGGCGCTGATAGCCCACATAGGTTTCCGGTGACTTCACTTCACTCATCCGCGCTGCCCGTTGCATCCCTTGGGCACTGACGCTGATCAAGCCATCGGGCACCGTCGAAGCGCCGGCTTCGCGCAACAATTGTTGAATCACCCGCTCTGATTCGGCGTAGTTGCCCTCACCAAAATGGTGGTAACGAATACGTCCCTGGGCGTCGGCGAAGTAATGAGCCGGCCAGTACTGGTTGTTGAAGGCCCGCCAGATCGTGTAATCGTTATCGAGGGCTACCGGATAGTTGATGCCCAGTTTCTTCATGGCCCGGGTCACGTTATCGACGTCACGCTCGAAGGCGAACTCCGGTGCGTGCACACCGATCACCACCAGCCCCTGATCGCGGTACTTCTCGGCCCAGGCTTTGACGTACGGCAAGGTGCGCAGGCAGTTGATGCAGGAGTAGGTCCAGAAATCCACCAGCACCACTTTGCCCTTCAACGCCTGCGTGGACAGTGGCGGTGAGTTGAGCCACTGCACGGCACCGTCGAGGGACGGCAGCGGGCCTTCAATCGGCAAGGTGGTCGCGCCATTGGCGGTCCTCTTCATCGCGCCACCGGCGGCCATCATGCTGGCGCCCGGTTGATCGCTGGCGGTCGGCAGCTGCGCCATCATCGCCCCGTTGCCACCGGACGACTGGCTGGCCAGTCGGGTGACCAACGCCTGTTCAAGGCCTCCCGTCGATGCGGTCGACAGCCGCGCCAGGACCCCGGTATCCAGGCCCAGCGCAATGGCAGCTACACCGGCGAGCATCGCCGCGCCCAGCCCCCGGCGCAGCCATTCACCGGCACCGATCGAGCGCTTCATCGCCGCATACACTTTACCGCCCAGCAGCAGGGCGACCGCCAGGGAGGTGGCGGCGCCCAAGGCGTACGCCAACAGCAGCAAGGTGCTGCCGATGTTGGCCCCTTGCAGCGCCGCGCCGGTCAACACCAGCCCGAGGATGGGGCCGGCGCACGGTGCCCAGAGCAGGCCCGTGGCGACGCCGATCAGCAACGAAGCGCCGGGACGCGGCCGGGCATCGGCGCCGGCCACTTGCGACAGGCGACTGCCGGCGGCCACCAACGGGCGCGTCCAGCGTTCGGCCAGGCTTGGCAGCAGCAACGCCAGCCCGAACAGTGCTACGAACAGCAACGCGAGCCAGCGACCGTACTGATTGAGTTGCACCACCCAGGCGCCGCCCACAGCGGCCAATGAGGCGACGAGAGCGAAGGTCAGTGCCATCCCCAGCAACAATGGCAAGCCACTCTTGATAAACGGCTGCCCGGTGCGAGCGAAGACAAAGGGCAGTACCGGCAGAATGCACGGGCTGACGATCGTCAGCACACCACCGAGATAAGCGAGAACCAACAGCCACATAGTGATGACCTGCCTGCAAGTATGAGAAGAACCTGAGCATGGGATCAGGCCTTCCGTGGTTCGAAGGTCAGCGCCAGGCCGTTCATGCAATAGCGCAGACCGGTCGGCGGTGGCCCATCGTTGAATACATGGCCCAGGTGCCCGCCGCAGCGTCGACAGTGAACCTCATCGCGCACCATCCCGTAGGAACGGTCCTGGCGCATCGCCACGGCGTTGGGCAGGGGCGCCCAGAAACTCGGCCAGCCGGTGTGGCTGTCAAACCGGGTGCTCGATGAAAACAGTGGCAGCGCACAACCGGCGCAGGCAAAGGTGCCGTCGCGATGTTCGTTGTTCAGCGCACTGCTGTAGGCACGCTCGGTGCCCTCCTCGCGCAGGATCTCGTACTGTTCGGCGCTGAGCATGGCGCGCCATTGGGCCTCGGTGTGGTTGACCTCGAAGGTTTCGCCCGCGCTCACCTCGCTGATCAGTGCCATGGGTGCCAGTAGTCTTGGCAGGGCACCGAGCGCCAACCCCGCAACACCCAGGCCAGCGCCTGCCAGAAGAATCTGTCGCCGTGAATACATGGCCCTCTCCCTTATTTCGCCGTAGGTTTCATGGAACACAGCCTAGGCTTGAGGTGATCGCCAAATCCTCACGCGGAGTTAAACAATTCGTGATAACTCCCCCGTGGGAAAACCCGCACAATGGTTGCACCACGCAACAGGATCCAACCCCTATGGACCAGCCCAAACGCGTTCTGGTGGTCGAGGACGACACCCACATCGCCGACCTGATCTGCCTGCACCTGCGCGACGAACAGTTCGAGGTGGTGCACAGCGCCGATGGCAACCAAGGCTTGCGCCTGCTGGAGCAAGGCAACTGGGACGCGCTGATCCTCGACCTGATGCTGCCCGGCACGGACGGCCTGGAAATCTGCCGCCGCGCCCGCGCCATGGCCCGCTACACCCCGATCATCATCACCAGCGCCCGCTCCAGCGAAGTGCATCGCATCCTCGGCCTGGAGCTGGGGGCCGACGATTACCTGGCCAAGCCGTTTTCGATGCTGGAGCTGGTGGCACGGGTCAAGGCCCTGCTGCGGCGGGTCGACGCCATGGCCCGCAACCTGAAGATGGACGCCGGCAGCTTGACCTGCGATGGCTTGTTCATCGACCCGATCACCCGTGAAGTGTCCCTGGAGGGCAAGCGCCTGGACCTGACGCCCCGCGAGTTCGACCTGCTGTACTTCTTCGCCCGCCAGCCGGGCAAAGTGTTCTCGCGCATGGACCTGCTCAACGCCGTATGGGGGTACAGCCACGAAGGCTACGAGCACACGGTCAACACCCACATCAATCGGTTGCGGGCCAAGATCGAAGCCGATCCGGCGCAACCGGTGCGCATCCTCACCGTGTGGGGCCGAGGCTACAAGTTCGCCACGGTGCAGGAGTCAGCATGAGACTGACCCTCAGCCAGCGCCTGTCGGCGGTGTTCGCCCTGTTGCTGCTGGTGTGCAGTGGCACCTCGGTGTGGATGCAGGTGCGTTCCAACACCATGCATGAGCTGGAGGTGGTGCAGGGCTTGTCCCGCGACCTGGCCGGGCACATCGCCCGCGACACCCAGTTGATGGACGCCAACGGCCTGAAACCCGAGGCCCTGCGCATGCTGTTCAGCCAGTTGATGCTGGTCAACCCGAGTGTCGAGGTGTACCTGCTCGACAATCAGGGCCGGGTGGTCGGCAATGCCGCGCCCGAAGGTCATCTGCGCCGCGAGCGGGTCGACCTGGCCCCCGTGCAGCGCTTGTTGAGCGACGAGCCGCTGCCGATTCTCGGCGACGATCCGCGCAGCCTTGAGGGACGCAAGGTGTTCAGCGCCGCGCCGCTCAAGGTCAACGGCCAGCAGGCCGGCTATCTCTACGTGGTACTGCTCAGCGAAGAACACGACCGCCTCGCCGAGCGCGGCGCCACCAGCGCGGCGTTGAACACCGCCTTGTGGTCGATCGGCATGGTGGCCTTGCTGTGCCTGATTGCCGGCCTCACGGCGTTTGCCCTGATCACCCGGCCGCTGCGACAGCTGACCGATACGGTGGCGCATTTCGACATCGACGGCGCCCCCGCCGCACCGCCACTGCCCGCCCTTTCGGACAAGCCGGACAGCCTCGCCGGCCAGGACGAAATCGCCACCCTGGATGCGGCCTTCCGGCAGATGCAGAAGCGCTTGGGCGAACAATGGCGCTCCTTGACCCGCCAGGACCAGGAGCGTCGCGAACTGGTGGCCAACATCTCCCACGACCTGCGCACCCCCTTGGCCTCGCTGCATGGCTACCTGGAAACCCTGTCACTCAAAGACGCCAGCCTGACCCCGGACGAGCGCCGTCGCTACCTGGGCATCGCCCTGGATCAGAGCCGTAAAGTGGGCGGTCTGGCGCAATCGCTGCTGGAGCTGGTGCGCCTGGAACACGGGTTCGTGCAACCGGTGCTGGAGCGCTTCTCGCTGACCGATCTGGTACAGGACATCTTCCAGAAATTCGAATTGGCCGCCGAAGCCCGACAAGTGCATCTCAAGGCCAGCTTCGCACCGAAGGTGTCCGGAGTATGGGCTGACCTGGGGTTGATCGAGCGGGTGCTGACCAACCTGTTCGACAACGCATTGCGTCATACACCCACCGCTGGGGTGGTCGAGATCAGGCTCGTGCCACAGGACAGATTCGTCGAGATCACGGTCAGTGACAGCGGCCCGGGGATCGCGGCCGAACTGCGCGAAGGGTTGTTCCTGCGCCCGTTCAACATCGGTGGCGCACGGCGTGATGGCGGGTTGGGGTTGCGCATCGTGCAGCGGATCCTGGAGTTGCATGGTCGCGAGATCCGTTTGCTGGATGTCCCGGGACAAGGGGCAACCTTCTGCTTTTCGCTGCCGGTGGACGAAGACACCGCGACCGCCCTGGCGGTGCGCTCAATGAACCTGAACAGCCCGGGCAAAACCTGATCCTGACTTAACAAAAACGGGCCTTGTGGCTAATGCCGGTCAGTTAAGAAAAACAAAGCCGAACACGAAACCCGTGGCGAGGGAGCTTGCTCCCGCTGGGCTGCGTAGCAGCCCCAAAAGAGGGCCGCTTTGCGCCCCAGCGGGAGCAAGCTCCCTCGCCACGGTCCTATGTTCGACTGGTCTTTGACTTAACTGATCGGCATTAGGCCTTGTGGCGTAATGTTTGACCGTTCATGGGGTCCCATCGAGCAATGGACGGCCCTGATCGTCTGTTGGTCCGTGACAACGGCGCAGCGGTCCAATAGATTAAGCGCCCCCGAAAACACCGATGCTGTTCTCGGCTCACATCCTGTTTAAAGAAGTAGTGAAATTTCAATGTCAGATTCCAACACCGCTGAATCCGTAGTCACCTTGTCGTCCAAAGCGGAATACGAAAACTCCATCAATCTTTCACAACACGTGCCGCAGGCCAAAACCATCAGCGAGATGGTCCTGGACGCCTTCCACACCTCGAAGGAAAGCGACCAGATTCGCGAACTGCGCGCCGCCATCCGCCAGGCGCACGACAGCTTCGACGACGACAAGGCCTACGAACTGATGGGCCAGCTCAAGCAACTCAAGGACGCCGAAGCCGCCGACATCGCTGCCCTGGAGGACCTGAGCAGCAAGTTCCCGATCAGCCGCATCCTGTCCAGCTTCAAGGACGACCCGAGCTTCCAGGAACTGGTCTACGGTCTGGCCCTCAAAGTCCTGAACCAGACCCACCAGGCCATCAGCAACCCAAGCGGCGGTAAAGGCAAGGCCGCGCGCGCCAAGAAAGAAGCCGAAGTGTTCAGCATCAGCAAGGACGGCATCACCGTCACCCTGCCCCTGCGCACCCCACGCTCCAAACCCAACGTCGATCGCGAAGCCTTCGAATTCCTCGGCTTCACCTTCGTCGGCGAAGGCGATGAGGCAGAGCTGGAAAACGAAACCTTCATCGACACCAGCGGCACCGAACAACCGGCCACCCGCAAAGCCATCATCACCGCCCTGCAACAGCAGACCGCGTTTGAGGGCTACGGCATCGTTCAGCAGTAAGCGGCAACGAAACCACTGCTGAAACATCGCGCAAAAAAGCCCCGCATTTCTCCCGAAGGCGGGGCTTTTCATTCAGCGCCTGAACGCCGTCAAACCGCGCTCAATCGATCAACCATATCGGGAAATTTCTCCACCAGCTTGATCAACATGGCGGCCTGAGCCTGGGAGTGTCGCTTGCGACTGCACTCCGCCAAGCCATTGATGCTGTCCGCGTTGTAGCGGGCTACCCACTTGTAACCAGTCTTGCGACTGATGCTGTGAGCCGCACAGAGTTGTGCTGAAATTGAGTCGACCAGACAGATAGTCGGCAATGAACATCACTTTCAGGTCCATAGGTTTCAGCTCTCGCCACGGCATGGTCAGATCCTCGGAATCGACCAGTGCCAGTTAAAGACTGTTACCTATGTGCTTGAACTGTTTTGTTACCTATGTGGGTGAGTCATACCGAAGCGTTTTTTTGCTTACTTTTTTTAGGCGCTTGTAAAAAAAGTGAGTCGCCGTCAGGCGAAACCATTAGAAGCCATGACCGCAGCAACGGATATGTACACCGCACCTGCAAGAACATGGTTGGCTGTCAGGCCCCCTTCGCGGGCAAGCCCGCTCCCACCCAATCAGCGGCCCCATGTAAGCCTGCATACGATCCCGGCTTGCATGCCGTCAACGCAGACCAGCCAACGCCCACAAACACAACCCCATAAAAAACCCCGCTCTTCTCTCGAAGGCGGGGCTTTTCAACAGCGTCCGACGCTCAAGGCGCGTAAGTCAGCAACAACTCACTCGGCACCTTGAAGTCCAGCGACATCATCACGCTCAGGGCAGTGATGGTGAAGATCGAGAACACAAACAGCTTGCGCGCCCAGACCGTGTCATCCACCGCCTTGTAGCCCGTCCAGGCCATGTACAACCAGTACATGCCCATGGCCGCCGCAACCGCGAGATAACTCATCCCGGCATAACCACTGAACGTCAGCATCAAGGTCGCCACCAGGAACGCCAGGATGTAGAGCAGGATGTGCTTCTTGGCCACCTGGATCCCACGTTTCACTGGCAACACCGGAATCGATGCGGCCAGGTAATCGTTGAAACGGAAAATCGCGATGGCATAGGAATGCGGCATCTGCCACAGACTGAACATCACCAGCAGGGTCAGCGCGGCCATGTCGAAGCTATTGCTCACGGCCACGTAACCGATCACCGGCGGCATCGCCCCCGACAGACTGCCCACCAGCGTGCCGTGAACCGACTTGCGCTTGAGGTACAGGCTGTAAAAACCGACGTAGATGACAAAACCGATGACCGCGAACAGCGCAGCCAACGGATTGGCCACCGTGTACAACAACGCAACGCCGACGACACCCAGGACGGTCGCATAGGCCAGGGCCAGTTTCAGGGAGATCAAGCCCTGGACCAGCGCCCGGTTCTTGGTGCGCTCCATCTTCAGGTCGATGTCGCGGTCGATGCAGTTGTTGAACACGCAACCGGACGCCACGACCAGGGAGGTGCCGATCATGGCCGCCAGGAAAACAGCCAGATCGACATGCCCTTTCGAGGCCAGGAAAAACCCGCCTGCCACAGAAAGCACGTTACCGAAAATGATCCCCGGTTTGGTGATTTGGATAAAGTGCTTGAGCGACATCGGGTCTACCTCACTTCGCCATCATGAAGGTGTGGATACTGAACATGATCCACAGCGACAGACCCACCAGCAGGACGATCACCAGCGCGGCGAACACAAACGCAATCACGTTGTTGCGCTGCGCGGCCGAACGGTCCAGGTGGAGGAAGTACACCAGATGCACCAGCACCTGGATGATCGCGAACGCCAGGACGATCCACAGGGTGATCGACTTCGGCAGCGATGGGTACATCACCAGGCCGAACGGAATGACCGTCAGGATCACCGACAGGATAAAGCCGATGGCGTAGGACTTGACGCTGCCGTGGCCGGCTTCGTCGTGGCCATTGTGGGAATGTGATGCGTTAGCCATTTACATAGTCCCCATCAGATAAACAACCGTGAATACGCAGATCCACACCACGTCCAGGAAGTGCCAGAACAGGCTCAGGCAGCTCAGGCGAGTCTTGTTGGTCGCCGTCAGGCCGTTCTTCTGCACCTGGTACATCATGATCGCCATCCAGATCAGACCGCTGGTCACGTGCAGACCGTGGGTACCGACCAGGGTGAAGAACCCGGACAGGAAGCCTGAGCGGCTAGGGCCGAAGCCTTCGGAGATCAGCAGGTGGAACTCGTTGATCTCCATGGCGATAAAGCCGGCACCGAACATGAAGGTCATGGCCAGCCAGCCCAGCACCTGATTCTTCTTGCCCTTGAACAACGCCAGCATGGCGAAGCCGTAGGTGATCGAACTGAACAACAGCAGAGCGGTTTCGCCCAGCACGTAAGGCAGTTCGAAGATGTCGTGGCCCGACGGGCCACCGGCAACGTTGTTTACCAGTACGGCGTACACCGCGAAGATCGATGCAAACAGAATGCAGTCGGTCATCAGGTAGAGCCAGAAACCGTATACGGTCATCTCGCCCGAATCGTGGTGATGGTCATCGTGCCCATGGTCATGGGCGTGTCCAACATTGGTCACTAAGTTCGACATGGTTTAAGCCTGTTCCAACGAGGTTTCAACACGGGTGGCGGTGGCTGGAACTTTCCCGGCCGCTACCAGACGCTTGTGCTGCTCGGCTTCGATGCGTTCGATTGTCTCTACCGGCACCATGTAGCCCTGGTCATCACGGGCAGCGTGGATCACGAAGTACACCACGGTGCCGACCAGACCGAAGGCGGCCAGCCACCAGATGTGCCAGATCATCGCGAAACCGAATACGGTCAACAGTGCGCCCATGACCACACCGGTCGCGGTGTTGTTTGGCATGTGGATCGGTTCGTACCGGGCCGGAGCCTTGTACGCGGTACCGTTTTCCTTGGCTTCGGTGAACGGGTCGATGCTTTCGGCTTTCGGCAGTACGGCAAAGTTGTAGAACGGCGGTGGCGACGAGGTCGACCATTCCAGCGTGTGAGCGTTCCACGGGTCGCCGTGTTCGCACATGTTCTCTGGCTTGTTGCGGTCACGCACGCTGACGTAGAGCTGGATCAGCTGGCAGGCGATACCGACGGCAATCATCACCGCACCGAACATGGCCACGTACAGGTAAGGCACCCACTCTGGGTTGGTGGTGGCGTTCAGACGACGGGTCATGCCCATGAAGCCCAGTGCATAGAGCGGCATGAACGCGACGAAGAAGCCCGAGATCCAGAACCAGAACGCGGCCTTGCCCCAACCTTCGTGCAGCTTGAAGCCGAACGCTTTCGGGAAGTAGAAGCCGAAGCCGGCGATGTAACCGAACACGGCGCCGCCGATGATCACGTTATGGAAGTGCGCGATCACGAACAGGCTGTTGTGCAGAACGAAGTCAGCACCCGGGATAGCCAGCAGTACGCCGGTCATGCCGCCGATGGCGAAGGTCACCATGAAGCCCAGGGTCCACAGCACCTGGCTGGTGAACTGCAGGCGGCCACGGTAGATGGTGAACAGCCAGTTGAATAGCTTCACCCCCGTCGGGATCGAAATCAGCATCGTCGCCAGGCCGAAGAAGGCGTTGACGCTGGCACCCGAACCCATGGTGAAGAAGTGGTGCAGCCACACCATGAAGCCCAGCACCGAGATCGCGCCGCTGGCGTAGATCATCGAGTGATGGCCGAACAGTTTCTTGCCGGTGAAGGTCGAAATGACTTCGGAGAAGATGCCGAACGCCGGCAGGATCAGGATGTACACCTCGGGGTGACCCCAGGCCCAGAACAGGTTGACGTACATCATCGGATTACCACCAAGTTCATTGGTGAAAATGTGGAAATCCATGTAACGGTCAAGCGTCAGCAGTGCCAGGGTAGCGGTCAGGATCGGGAACGAAGCCACGATCAGGACGTTGGCCCAGGTGCAGGTCCAGGTGAAGATCGGCATGTCCATCAGCTTCATGCCAGGGGTACGCATTTTCAGCACGGTGGCTAGGAAGTTGACCCCCGTCAGCGTGGTCCCGAGTCCGGATAGCTGTAGCGCCCAGATGTAGTAGTCCATCCCCACGCCCGGACTGTATTGCAGGCCCGACAGCGGCGGATAGGCAACCCAGCCGGTCTTGGCGAATTCGCCAACGCCCAGGGACAGGTTGATCAGCACCACGCCGGACACCAGCAACCAGAAGCTCAGGGAGTTCAGGAACGGGAAGGCAACGTCACGCGCGCCGATCTGCAGCGGCACCGCCAGGTTCATCAGGCCGGTGAAGAATGGCATCGCCATGAAGATGATCATGATCACACCGTGAGCGGTGAAGATCTGGTCATAGTGTTCAGGTGGCAGGTAGCCAGGCGAACCCTCGGTGGCCATGGCCAACTGGGTACGCATCATGATGGCGTCGGCAAAACCGCGCAGCAGCATGACCATGGCGACGATGATGTACATCACGCCGATTTTCTTGTGGTCGACCGAAGTCAGCCACTCGGTCCACAGGTAAGTCCACTTCTTGAAGTAGGTGATTGCAGCGAACAGCGCCAGACCACCGAGCGCGATCATGGCGATGGTCACCATCACGATCGGCTCGTGGAACGGAACCGCTTCCCAACTTAATTTACCAAACATCGTTTACTCCTCTGCCCCGGCAGCTGAATGCGCGTTCATGTCCGATCCTTGCGTCGCGGCCACTTCTTTCTCTTTCTTCTCGTGCTTCAGCGGCTTGCCCGGTTTCATGCCTTCGTACTTGTCGACGATGATCTGGAACAGGTCTGGCGTGACCGAGGAGTAGAGCTCGACTGGGTTGTTCTGGCTTGGCTTGGAAAGGGCTGCGTATTCAGCTTGTTCAAGCTGTTTAGGTGCCTTTTTGACTTCACCGACCCAGGCGTCGAAATCTTCCTGAGTCGTTGCGATCGCTTTGAATTTCATGCCGGTGAAGCCCGCGCCGCTGTAGTTGGCGGAGATACCGTCGAGCTCGGCGTTCTGGTTGGCAATCAGGTGCAGCTTGGTCTGCATGCCGGCCATCGCGTAGATCTGGCCACCCAGGCCCGGGATGAAGAACGAGTTCATCACGGTGTCCGAAGTCACCTTGAAATTGATCGGGGTGTGGGCCGGGAACACGATCTTGTTGACTGTGGCGATGCCTTGTTCCGGGTAGATGAACAGCCACTTCCAGTCCATGGCGACCACTTCAATGGTGATCGGCTTGACGTCCGATTCCAGCGGGCGGTACGGGTCCAGGGCGTGGGTCGATTTGTAGGTGACGTAACCCAGGGCGATGATGATCAGCACCGGCACGGTCCACACGGCGATTTCGATCTTGGTGGAGTGGTTCCACTTCGGCGCGTAGTCGGCCTTGGTGTTCGAGGCGCGGTATTTCCAGGCGAAGGCGAAGGTCATGATGATGACCGGCACAACGACCAGCAGCATCAACAGCGTGGCGGTGATGATCAGGTTTCGCTCATCCAGGCCAACCTGGCCCTTGGGATCGAGCAAGGTCATGTTGCAGCCTCCCAGCAACAACGTGCCGAGCAGCGGCACTAGGCCTAGTAATCTGGGGTACCTGTTTTTACTCATCTCACGACCTCTAAAGCAGCTTGCGCAATGCAGTTGGGTTTTGATCGCCAACACTTCACCCTGCCAAGGGTTGGCATTTTTCTTGGATTGAATAAGGGCCTGCCCGTCGCGCTTACATGGCGATCGACACATCCTGGGCTAGCGTTGAGTTCTTATTCGAATTCGTGGTCAAAGGCCTAGTTACAGACCAATTCCATTTGGTGCGGATACGTGGAAGGCGCCGACACCCGGGGTCGCATGAAGCCTTGAAACGGCTCCTCGACCACCCTTCTCTGCTCAGGGGTGAGCAGTGCCGGAATTTCAGTGCGGGCGATTGTAGATATGTAACGTTTTATAAACCATGTCTCATCTCGAAATAATTTTTATCGGATACGGCAACAATCATTAACGAATCCTGTAAAGATTGCCGATCTTATCGCGATTAATTCTCAACAAGAACCCCAAAAAAAGTAGGCCTACTGCCAGCAATTCAGACAGCTTAGGGACTATCCCGGGTATCCCCCGACTCGCCAAAGCCCCCTTTTCACAAGGCCTGCGGCCATTCGCCCAAGCCTGTTAAAACTGCCCGCTGCACTGTCTTGCCGGGTTTCAGTTACTGCGTTCTTTCAGGCTATTTCTTTGTATCTTTCAATGACTAAACGCAATTTTTGAAATGCCTTGCCACACCAAAGCTGTGACAACATGTCGCACATGCGCCGCACCCTTCTTTGCCCCACATCACGATGCCTCTACCGGGTGACTGAAATGCAAAACGCCCCGGCCTCTTGCGAGGACCGGGGCGTTTTCAGGGGCTGCTCTGCCGAGGGTGGCGAGCGCCTTCAGTTCAGGTGCTTGCGGTTGCGCGAGACCAGCAACGGCACCAGTACCGCCGTCAACACGAAGGCCACCAGGGCCCACTGCGCCAGCGACAGACCGAGGACCGGCGGGTATGGCGTAGCGCAGAAACCGTCGACCTGGAACACCAGCGGGAAGATCTTGGCCAGCGGCAAACCGTCAACGATCGGCTGCAGCACATCGATGCCGCAACTGACGGCCGGGTAGAACTGGGTATAGACGTGATGCGCAGCCGTGCCCGCGCCGGCCAGGGCAAAGATCACCACAAACCCTTCAAACAAGCTAATGCTACGACGGGTGCGCATGGCCGCCCCGGCGAAGGCACTGATTGCAATCAGCAGCAGTGCATAGCGTTGCAGGATGCACAGCGGGCATGGCGCCTCGCCCAGCACGATCTGCATGTACAGGGCACCACCGATCAGCGCCAGGCAGATCAGCCCCAGCAGCACCAGATAACGCCGCTCACGCGCCAACCGCATCATTTCCTCATTCATTCCGGTTTCCTTCGTCAAACATGCAGGTTGTGTTCGACAGATCCTTGGTCGCCAGGCGCCAGGCCTCTGTCAGGTATCAATGACCGCCAGTCTACACGCAGGCCGCGCCCGTTGAGCACGTCTGGTGTTGGCGGATAACCCGAGGGATTTAGCAGGAGGGAATTAACGGCAGGCGTATTAACAGGGGATTAAACGTTGGGATCTGTGGCGAGGCGAGTGACGCCTTCGCCGGCAAGTCGGCTCCTACAGGATGGCGACCATCCGCAGGAACCGACTTACCAGAGAGAGCGCCTGATGGGTTATTCCAGCGCCGCAGCCGGCCCGAAGAACTCGTAACGGCTCTGACTCTCTGGCACACCCAACGCCTTCAGGTGGCGCTTGATCGCCGTCATGAAGCCTTTGGGACCCAGGAAATAAGCATCCAGGTCTCGTTGCTCAGGCAACCATTGGCCAAGGGTTTCCTGGTTCAACAACCCGACCTGGTGCGCCGCCGGGCTGACACCGTCATCCTCGGCATAGCAGTAAAAGCGCTTGAGTTGGGGATGACGTGCGGCCAGGCCGTCGATCCAGTCGCGGAAGGCATGCACAGCGCCGTTACGCGCACAGTGGATAAAGTGCACCGGGCGCTCGGTGGCCAGTGCCGCTTCCAGCATGGCCAGGGTCGGGGTGATGCCGACACCGCCGCTGATCAGCACCAGCGGCTTGTCGCTGGCGGTCAGGGTGAAGTCGCCCGCTGGCGGGAACAGCTGGATGCTGGCACCGACCTGGAACTGGTCGTGCAGGTAGTTCGACGCACGACCACCGTCTTCGCGCTTGACGCTGATGCGGTACTGACCGTCATTACCCAGGGACGACAGCGAATAATTGCGACGGATCTCTTCCCCTTCCAGCACCAGCTTCATGCCGATGTACTGGCCTGGCTCTGCAGCGAGGATCGGCCCTTTGTCAGCAGGTTCGAAGTAGAACGAGGTGATTTCCGCACTTTCCTCCACACGCTTGGCCAGTGTGAATTCCCGCGCACCGCGCCAGCCACCGACGGCTTCGGCTTTCTGGTCGTAGATCGCGGCTTCGGCACCAATCAGGATGTCGGCCAGTTGACCGTAGGCAGCGCCCCAGGCACTCATCACTTGCGGCGTGGCGATTTCGTCACCCAGCACTTCGGAAATCGCTCGCAGCAGGCAGCTGCCGACGATCGGGTAGTGTTCCGGAAGAATTTGCAGGGCCACGTGCTTGTTGATGATCTTGGCCACCAGATCGCCCAGTTGATCCAGCTGATCGATGTGCCGTGCATACATCAACACGCCGTTGGCCAGCGCCCGAGGCTGGTCGCCGCTGGCCTGGTGAGCCTGGTTGAACAGTGGCCGCACTTCTGGATACTCAGAGAGCATCATGCGATAGAAGTGGGTGATCAGGGCTTCGCCGCCGCTTTCGAGCAACGGAACAGTGGATTTGACGATGGCACGGTCTTGCGCACTAAGCATAAGGGGGTACTCCTGAACGACTGCTTTTCTAATGAATTACCCTTTGGGTATCAGTTTTCATGCCAACAATTAAATCCTTATAAATCAATAGCTTGAATAATATGTAGTCATATCGACACAAGCAGGCTTATAGTCATCCCGACTACATGGAGTCAATATGACTGCAAAATCCTTGCTCACCACGCTACTGCCACTGGTCTCTGACCTTTCTCGTGAATTGCCCGAAGGCGAGCGCTACCGACGCCTGCTCGAAGCCATGCGCGCCCTGCTCCCGTGCGATGCTGCGGCCTTGTTGCGCCTGGATGGCGAATGGCTGGTGCCGTTGGCGGTGGATGGCCTGAGCACGGATACCTTGGGGCGGCGGTTCAAGGTCAGCGAACACCCGCGCTTTGCCGCGCTGCTCAGCAGCCCCGGCCCAACGCGTTTCGACGCGGACAGCCACCTGCCGGACCCGTACGACGGGCTGGTCGATGGCCTCCATGAGCACCTGGAAGTCCACGATTGCATGGGCTGCCCACTGTTTATCGATGAACACCCATGGGGCTTGTTGACGCTGGATGCCCTGGACCCGGAGCGTTTCGAACCCATCGAACTGGATGCCCTGCAAGCTTTCGCCAGCCTCGCCGCGGCGACCGTCAATGCGGCCGAACGCATCGAACGGCTGGCCAATCGGGTTGAAGACGAACACCAACGGGCCGAGGTCTATCGTCAGGCCAGCGGACAGCAGAATCGGGAAATGATCGGCCAGAGCAAGGCCCACAAACGCTTGGTCGAAGAAATCAATCTGGTCGCGGGCAGCGACCTGACGGTGCTGATCACCGGGGAAACCGGGGTCGGCAAGGAACTGGTGGCCCAGGCCATCCATGCGGCATCACCTCGCGCCGACAAACCGATTATCAGCCTCAACTGTGCCGCCCTGCCCGACACGCTGGTGGAAAGCGAGTTGTTCGGTCATGTGCGCGGGGCCTTCACCGGGGCCACCAGCGACCGGCGCGGCAAGTTCGAACTGGCCAACGGCGGCACCCTGTTTCTCGACGAGGTGGGCGAACTGTCACTGACCGTTCAGGCCAAGCTGCTGCGCGTACTGCAAAGCGGCCAGTTGCAGCGCCTGGGGTCGGACAAGGAACACCAGGTCGACGTGCGCCTGATCGCCGCGACCAACCGTGACCTGGCGGCGGAAGTGCGCGACGGCCGCTACCGCGCCGACTTCTACCATCGCCTGAGCGTTTATCCGTTGCAGGTCCCGGCGCTGCGTGACCGGGGTCGGGACGTGCTGTTGCTCAGTGGTTTTTTCCTTGAGCAGAACCGCTCGCGCATGGGCCTCAACAGCTTGCGCCTGAACAGCGACGCCCAGGCATCGCTGCTGGCCTACAGTTGGCCGGGCAACGTCCGCGAGCTTGAACACCTGATCGGCCGCAGCGCGCTGAAGGCCCTGGGCAACACCCGGGAGCGACCGAAGATTCTGAGCCTCAGCGCGGCGGACCTGGATTTGCCCCACGACACACCCGACGCCCCGCCGATGCCTGAGCCCCACGCGCCACAGCCCCTGACGGAAGGCATCGGCGACCTGCGCCAGGCCACCGAGCACTATCAACGCCAACTGATCGGCGCCAGCCTTGAACGCCACCAGAACAATTGGGCCAGTGCTGCCCGTGAGCTCGGCCTGGACCGGGCGAACCTGGGGCGGATGGCCAAGCGGCTGGGGATGAAGTGACAACAGCCGGACAGCCTTCATGTGGCGAGGGCGCTTGCTCCCGCTGGAGTACGTAGCACTCCCAGGCAGGCACCCGGTTGCATCGGGCAGTACGGATGACGACTGCTGCGCAGCCGAGCGGGAGCAAGCTCCCTTGCCACGGAGGCTCATCGATTGACCTGTTGTGGCAGTCAAGGCTAAAGCCTGCCCCCGACACGTCGATAACCCGGTATCGATAGTGGCTGGCGGTCCTGTGATCGCCCGCCACCTTTTTCCACAGAAGGTTCATATGTCCACCACCAAAGCCCGCGCAGACTCACTCTCGCTTCTGCTCTTTACCTTGCGCAGCGGCAAGCTGATGGCGATCAACCTGCTGAAAGTCAGTGAAATCATCCCCTGCCCGCCACTGACCAAGCTGCCGGAGTCCCATCCTCACGTCAAAGGCATCGCCACCTTGCGCGGCACCTCGTTGTCGGTCATCGACCTGAGCCGGGCCATCGGTGAGCGGCCACTGGCGGACCCGGACGGTGGCTGCCTGATCGTCACCGACGTCAGCCGCTCCAAACAGGGCCTGCACGTTCAGGCGGTGAGCAAGATCGTCCATTGCCTGACCACCGACATCCGCCCGCCACCCTACGGTTCCGGCGGCGTGCGCTCGTACATCACCGGGGTGACCTCGGTCGACGGCACGCTGGTGCAGGTGCTCGACATCGAGAAAGTCATCCACGGCATCGCCCCGGCACAGATCGAGATGGCGCCCACCGAACTGAGCATGGAAGACGCCGAAGTGCTGGGCAACGCGCGTATCCTGGTGGTCGATGACAGTCAGGTGGCGCTGCAACAGTCCGTGCACACGCTGCGCAACCTAGGCCTGCAATGCCACACCGCGCGCAGTGCCAAGGAAGCCATCGACTGCCTGCTGGACCTGCAAGGCACCGCGCAGCAGATCAACCTGATTGTCTCGGACATCGAAATGTCGGAGATGGACGGCTATGCCTTCACGCGAACCCTGCGCGAAACCCCGGATTTTTCCCACCTGTACGTCCTGCTGCACACCTCCCTGGACAGCGCGATGAACAGTGAAAAGGCCCGTCTGTCCGGCGCCAACGCCGTGCTGACCAAGTTCTCCTCGCCAGAGCTGACCAAGTGCCTGATCGACGCTGCCAAAGCGGTAGCACAGCAAGGTCACTGAGCCTTGAGCGGGGCGTATTACCTGTTAAATGTCGGGATGCGCGTAGTCCATCGGGAAATCGCTGCAGATTGATCGTGGCTCCGCTGCAGGGGCCAGATTGCCAGCGAAGGCCCCCTTACAAACGACGTCGAATCATCAGGCATACTCCAACGCCCCCAAGGAGCCCTGCCATGAAAACCTCAGCCCTGTTCTTCATCACCCTGACCAGCCTTGCCACCCAGGCCCTCGCCTCCACCCCCGATGCCTGGGCCGCCTACGACAAGGCCGTGCTCGCCAGCTGCACCAAGGCCAGCCAGTTGAGTCACGCGAAACCGGTAGGCAACGCCGCGCAGTTCGATGATCGCGTCGGCTACACCGCCCTGTTGCTCCAGGGTCAGTACCCGCAAAAACACATGAAAGGCCAAGCAGGCACCGAGTTGTGTCTCTACAACAAAAAAAGCAAAACCGCCTATGTCAGCGAATGGGACTCGGTCCGGCCGACCACCGAGAGCCAGTGACTGGCGCACAACTCGCCTTTGCCCACTGCCCCTCGCAGAGGCCAGGATACGGGCGGCTGACGCGCCGAGGTCATGCAGGTGTGCCCAGGCCCTGGATCAGGATCAGGATCAGGCTCAGGTACAGCCGCTATCGGCTTCGGTTGCTGAAGGGATGTTTCAACTGTCGGGCGACAACATTGCAGAACAAATGCTGGCGATCGGGGGGCGGGTCACCACGGCAGCGCTGCTGAGCGACGCGCTTGTCTCGTTACGCGCTGCCTGATCGAGGCGGCACGCAACGCTGCCAAGGCTGGCAGATCGGGCAGACGAGCGACTCAGCGCTTGCCCATCGAGCGACGAGTGCCCGGAGGCGCTGCGCCTGGCACCTTGGTGTGCCCGTTCTTGGCGCCGTTCTTGTACCACGGCTGATTGCCTTGCTTGGCAGCGGCCAGTTCACCCGGTTTGAACGGGAACTTGAAGGCCGGGATCGCGGCGTCGCTTTCGCTGTCGGCGCTGGAGTCGACGCTGTCTGGCAGGTCAGCCTGGTCGTCAGCCGCAGGCGTTTGTATCGGGGAATTCATGAAGGCTCCGGGTGTTGCATTGAGGCGGGTCCGGATGACCGGCCGCGAAAGCCGGCAGTATAGCGGGAAGAGCAGCTGCAAGCTTTAAGCATCAAGCGCATCGACGCTGACTTGTCGTTTGCGGCTTGAATCTGTCCTCCCTGTCAGTTTGCAGTCACGGTGCTGACCGGATCGAAGGGCTATAACGGGAGCATACTGGCCCCTCTTCCGATTCATCTGCTTTGGCGCTCGATGTGATGCCCATCAAAAAAACACCGCTCCTGCTCCTCGGCACCCTCGTCGTTCTGGTCGCCCTCGGTGCCTGGGCCCTGACCCGGCCAGCCACCACCCGACTCGCCGCTCCGACGGTGATCCCGGTGCGGGTGGCCAGCGTCGTCGAACGGGATGTACCGCGCTATGTCAGCGGGATCGGCTCGGTGCTGTCGTTGCACAGCGTGGTCATTCGCCCGCAGATTGACGGCATCCTCACCAGACTGCCGGTCAAGGAAGGTCAATGGGTCAAGGCCGGCGACCTGCTGGCCACCATTGATGATCGCGGGATCCGCGCCAGCCTCGATCAAGCCCGCGCGCAACGGGGGGAAAGCCAGGCCCAGTTGCAAGTGGCGGAGGTCAACCTCAAGCGCTACAAGCTGCTGAGCGTCGATGATGGAGTCTCCAAGCAGACCTACGACCAGCAACTGGCCTTGGTCAATCAGTTGAAAGCCACCTTGCAGGGCAATCAGGCGGCCATTGATGCCGCACAAGTGCAGCTCTCCTACACACAGATTCACTCACCTGTAACGGGTCGGGTCGGGATTCGCACCGTGGACGAAGGCAACTTCCTGCGCACAAACGATACCCAAGGCCTGTTCTCGGTGACCCAGATCGATCCGATTGCCGTCGAGTTTTCCCTGCCGCAGCACATGCTGCCCACCCTGCAGGGACTGCTCGGCGCCACGCCAGCGGCCGACGTCTATGCCTACCTGGGCGCCGACACCGATGGCCAGACCGGCGACTTGCTCGGTGCAGGCCACCTGAGCCTGATCGACAACCAGATCAATGCCAACACCGGCACCCTCCGCGCCAAGGCCGTGTTCAGCAACCCCGGGCAAAAACTCTGGCCGGGACAGTTGGTGACCATCAAGATCCAGACCGCGCTGGACAAGAATGCCCTGGTAGTGCCGCCGACGGTGGTCCAGCGGGGCCTGGAGCAGCCTTTCGTGTACCGGATCAAGGGGGACAAGGTCGAATCGGTGCCGGTGCAGATGGTGTACCAGGACAGCCGCCTGAACATCATCAAGGGCGTGCAGGCCGGTGACGTGCTGGTCAGCGACGGCCAGTCGCGACTCAAGCCGGGGGCCACCGTGCAGATTCTCCGCGACCCACCAGAGCTGTCCGGGACCATCGACACGGAGCAACAGCCATGAAGGCCCGTGGCGGAATCAGCGCCTGGTGCATCGATCACCCGGTGGCCACCGTGCTGTTGACCTTCGCCCTGGTGCTGCTGGGCCTGATCGCCTTCCCGCGCCTGCCGATCGCCCCACTGCCGGAGGCCGAGTTCCCGACCATTCAGGTCAACGCCCAGTTACCCGGTGCCAGCCCGGACACCATGGCCTCGTCGGTGGCGACGCCGCTGGAGGTGCAATTCAGCGCCATCCCCGGCATGACCCAGATGACTTCCAGCAGCGCCCTGGGCTCGACCAACCTGACCCTGCAGTTCACCCTCGACAAGAGCATCGATACCGCGGCCCAGGAAGTCCAGGCGGCGATCAACACCGCCGCCGGCAAACTACCCAAGGACATGCCGACGCTGCCGACCTGGCGCAAGGTCAACCCGGCCGACAGCCCGGTGCTGATTCTCAGCGTCAGCTCGACGCAAATGCCCGGCACTGAACTGAGCGACTACGCCGAGACCCTGCTGGCACGCCAACTGAGCCAAGTCGACGGCGTCGGCCAGGTCAACATCACCGGCCAGCAGCGCCCGGCGATTCGGGTACAGGCCTCCGCCGACAAGCTCGCCGCCATCGGCCTGACCCTGGCCGACATTCGCCTGGCCCTTCAGCAAACCAGCCTCAACCTGGCCAAGGGCGCGCTGTACGGCGAGTCGAGCATCTCCACGCTGTCGACCAACGACCAGTTGTTCCAGCCGGACGAGTACGCCCAACTGATCGTCTCCTACAAAGACGGTGCGCCGGTCCACCTGCGTGACGTGGCCAAGGTGGTCAATGGTTCGGAGGACGCCTACGTGCAGGCCTGGTCCGGTGAGCAGCCGGGGGTCAACCTGGTGATCTTCCGGCAACCGGGGGCCAACATCGTCGACACCGTGGACCGGATCCAGGCCGCGCTGCCCGACCTTGAGGGCATGCTCCCGGCATCGGTGCAGGTCAAGGTACTGATCGACCGGACCCAGACCATTCGCGCTTCGTTGCATGAGGTGGAGCTCACCCTGCTGATCGCCATTTTGCTGGTGGTCGCGGTGATGGCGCTGTTCCTGCGCCAGCTGTCGGCGACGCTGATTGTCTGCGCGGTGCTCGCGGTCTCGCTGATCGCCAGCTTCGCCTTGATGTACGTGATGGGCTTCAGCCTCAACAACCTGACGCTGGTGGCGATCGTGATTTCGGTGGGCTTCGTGGTCGACGATGCGATTGTGGTGGTGGAGAACATTCACCGGCACCTGGAGGCCGGCGACGACATGCGCGAGGCGGCGATCAAGGGGGCCGGCGAGATCGGCTTTACCGTGATCTCGATCAGCTTCTCATTGGTGGCCGCCTTCATTCCGTTGCTGTTCATGGGCGGTGTGGTCGGGCGCCTGTTCAAGGAGTTCGCGCTCACCGCCACGTCCACCATCCTGATTTCGGTGGTGGTGTCCCTGACCCTGGCCCCGACGCTGGCCGCCCTGTTCATGCGCGCGCCAACCCATGATGCCCACGCCAGGCCCGGCGTTGGCGAGCACCTGCTGGGGCTGTACGAACGGGGGTTGCGCCGCGCCCTGGCCCACCAGAAGGTGATGCTGGGCGTTTTCGGCCTGACCCTGGGCATGGCCGTCGCCGGTTATGTCTTTATCCCCAAGGGTTTTTTCCCTGTGCAGGACACCGGGTTCGTCCTCGGCACCACCGAAGCCGCCGCTGATATTTCCTACGACGACATGGTGAAAAAACACTTGGCTATGGCGAAAATTGTCGCCGCTGACCCCGCCGTCCAGGCGTTTTCCCACTCGGTAGGCGTCTCCGGCAGCAACCAGACCATCGCCAACGGCCGATTCTGGATCGCCCTGAAAAAGCGCGGTGACCGCGACGTATCGGCCAGCCAGTTCATCGACCGGATTCGGCCACAACTGATGACCGTCCCGGGTATCGTGCTGTACCTGCGCGCCGGGCAAGACATCAACTTGAGCTCCGGCCCCAGCCGGGCCCAGTACCAATACGTGCTCAAGAGCAACGATGGCCAGACGCTGAATCTGTGGACCCAGCGCCTGACGGAAAAACTGCGGGGCATCTCGGCATTCCGCGACCTGTCCAACGACCTGCAACTGGGCGGCAGCATCACCCACATCACCATCGACCGGGCGGCGGCCGCACGCTTCGGGCTGACTGCCAGCGACGTCGACGAAGCGCTCTACGATGCCTTCGGTCAACGCCAGGTCAACGAGTTCCAGACCCAGATCAACCAGTACAACGTGATTCTCGAACTCGACACCCGGCAACGGGGCAAGGCCGAAAGCCTGGCCTACTTCTACCTGCGCTCGCCCCTGAGTGGCGAGATGGTACCGCTGTCGGCGCTGGCCCGTTTCGACGCGCCCAGCAGCGGCCCGCTGTCGATTGCCCACGACGGCATGTTCCCGGCGGCCAACCTGTCGTTCAACCTGGCCCCCGGCGTCGCCCTGGGCGATGCGGTGATGCTGCTCAATCAGGCAAAAAACGAGATCGGCATGCCGGCATCGGTCAACGGCAACTTCCAGGGCGCGGCCCAGGCGTTCCAGAGTTCGCTGGCCAGCCAGCCTTGGTTGATCCTCGCGGCACTGCTGGCGGTGTACATCATTCTGGGGGTGCTCTACGAGAGCTTCGTGCACCCGCTGACGATCATCTCGACCCTGCCATCAGCCGGCCTTGGGGCGCTGATCATGCTGTGGATCCTCGGCCAGGACTTCTCGATCATGGCCCTGATCGGCCTGGTGCTGCTGATCGGCATCGTCAAGAAGAACGGCATCCTGATGATCGACTTCGCCCTCGACGCCCAGCGCAACGGCGGGCTCGGCCCCGAGGAGGCAATCTACAAGGCCTGCCTGACGCGGTTCCGGCCGATCATCATGACCACCCTCGCCGCCCTGCTCGGCGCCCTGCCGCTGATGCTCGGTCACGGCACCGGCGCCGAATTGCGCCAGCCGCTGGGGATTGCCGTGGTTGGCGGGCTGCTGGTCAGCCAGGCGCTGACGCTGTTTACCACGCCAGTCATATACTTGTGGCTTGAGCGGCTGTTTCATCGGCCTACACCAGCCCCCGCGCTGGCGACCACACACTGAGGCGGGCCATGCGCGTTCTGATTATCGAAGACGAAGAAAAAACCGCGGATTACCTGTACCGCGGCCTGACCGAACAGGGCTACACCGTCGACCTCGCCCCCGATGGCGTCGAAGGCCTGCACCTGGCGCTGGAAAGCGATTACGCGGTGATCATCCTCGACGTCATGCTGCCGGGCCTCGACGGTTATGGGGTACTGCGAGCCCTGCGCGCGCGCAAGCAGACCCCGGTGATCATGCTCACCGCTCGCGAGCGCGTGGAAGACCGGATCCGCGGCCTGCGCGAAGGCGCCGACGATTACCTGGGCAAGCCCTTCTCCTTTCTCGAACTGGTCGCCCGCCTGCAAGCCCTGACCCGGCGCAGTGGCGGCCACGAGCCGGTGCAAGTGACCATTGCCGACCTGTGGATCGATTTGATCAGCCGCAAGGCCACCCGTGGCGGCACGCGCCTGGACCTGACCGCCAAGGAGTTTTCGTTGCTCAGCGTACTGGCCCGGCGCCAGGGTGAAATCCTTTCGAAAACCTCGATTGCCGAGATGGTCTGGGACATCAATTTCGACAGCGATGCCAATGTGGTCGAAGTGGCGATCAAACGCCTGCGGGCGAAAATCGACGGGCCGTTCGAAGAGAAACTGCTGCACACCATTCGCGGCATGGGTTATGTGCTGGAGAGCCGTCGTGCCTAGAAATTCGATCGCGTTACGCTTGAGCGCAATGTTCACGCTGGTGGCGGCGCTGGTGTTCCTGTTGATCGGCTGGGCGCTGTACCAACAGGTCGACAAGGGCCTGGGCCTGTTGCCGGAGGCCGAACTGGATGCGCGCTACAGCGTGCTCGAATCCACGGTGGGCCGTTACGGCACGCCGGAGCATTGGGTCAAGATCAACAACAAGCTCAAGCTGCTAGGCGAAGAAGACAAGCGCATCAGCTTCTGGATCGTCAGCGGCGATAGCCGTTACGAATACGGCGCTATCACCCCGCAGATCCGTGCCTTCGCCGCAGGCCCGCTGGGCATGCGCGACCTGAAACTACCGGAGCAGCCCTACCCGCTGAAGGTGCTGGTCAGCCAGTTCCCGGCCAAGGATCAACGTCCACCGCTGCGGTTCATGATCGGCATCGACACCCAGACTTTTTATGAAACCCAGCATCACCTACTGATCGCCCTGATCAGCCTGGCGATCATCGGCGTGCTGCTGGCCTCGGCACTGGGTTACTGGGTGGCACGGATAGGCCTCAAGCCGCTGATCAAGTTATCTCAGGAAGCGCAACGCCTCGCGCCGCCATTGCTGTCGGCGCGGTTGCAACTGTCGCCGTTGCCGCCGGAGCTCGATCAGTTCGTCAGCGCCTTCAACTCGACGCTGGAACGGGTGGAGCAGGCCTATACACGCCTGGAGTCGTTCAACGCCGATGTGGCCCATGAACTGCGTTCCCCCCTGACCAACCTGATCGGTCAGACCCAGGTGGCGCTGACGCGCGGACGTTCGGCGGAACACTACTTTGAAGTGCTGCAATCGAACCTTGAAGAACTGGAACGACTACGCTCGATCATCAACGATATGCTGTTTCTGGCCAGCGCCGACCAGGGCAGCAAGGCCACCAAACTGACCACCACTTCGCTGGCGAGCGAGGTCGCAACCACCCTGGATTACCTGGACTTCATTCTTGAGGACGCCCAGGTGCAGGTGCAGGTCAGCGGCGACGCCCAGGTACGGATCGAGATCGCGCACCTGCGCCGGGCGCTGATCAACCTGCTGAACAACGCCGTGCAACACACCGCCCCTGGCCAGGTCATTCAGGTGCGGATCCAGACCCGTGGACATCAGGTCAGCCTGGGGGTGACCAACCCCGGCGAGCCGATTGCCAGCGAACACCTGACACGCCTGTTCGAGCGTTTCTATCGGGTCGATGCCTCGCGCAGCAACAGTGGCGCCAACCACGGCCTGGGGCTGGCCATCGTCAAGGCGATTGCGCTGATGCACGGTGGCGATGTGTTTGTGCGCAGTGATGACGGGGTCAATACCTTCGGGATCTATTTGCCGGTGTAACCTCCCTCCCGATTACCCGTGGCGAGCGAGCTTGCTCGCGCTCGGCTGCGGAGCAGTCGTCAAACCGGCATGTGCGGTGTGCCTGATGCAATCGTGTTGCACGTTTTGGGGCCGCTTCGCAGCCCAGCGCGAGCAAGCTCGCTCGCCACGGGGAGCTCCACTCCCTGTGCACTATTGCCTTTGGTGCAACAGTCCTTTCTGCAATCCGCTCTGTTTCCCCACGCCCCTGGCCCTTATCTTTGCCCGCACCAAACAGCACTTGCCAAGCAAGAAGGTTTTCCAGATGTCCAACAGTATGGGTATTGCCAGCGCGTTCGTTTTGTCTTCCTTGTTCCTGTCACCGTTCGCCATGGCTGAAGAGTCACAGGCATTTGTCGCGCACAACGCCGCGCGCGCCGACGCCTTCGACAAGGCCCAGACCGAGCTGACCGCCAAGGCACAAAACCCTGAGCAAGCCCCGAATACATCGGCTCTCCAGGCGCAACCACCGGTTGAAAAAGAGAGCTGAGCGGCACCACTTCGACGTTTCCCTCGACACTTTACCCGGCTCTATCCCGGGTAAAGTTGTCTTAAAAGCCGCTGCTATCAGCGGCTTTTTTTTGTTGTGTTTGCACCGTTCCGTGCTTCGTCACTACTGAATAAGAAACACCGGATTTCAAACAATAACCCCATAGGTTATTGACCCAAGGAGCTGTACCCCACGTGAGTATCACTGCAAAACTCAGTCCACTGTTCATTGCAATCGCCGCAACGATGACCGCCCATTCCCAGGCCTCGGAAGATCCCGATCGCCAAGGCTTCGTTGAAGGTTCAAGCTTGAACCTCAGCGCCCGCAACTACTACATGAACCGCAACCGCCTGCAGCAGACCGACGACAACATCGAGTGGGGCCAGGGGTTCCTCGGCATTTTCGAGTCGGGATACACTCAGGGCACCGTCGGTGTTGGCGTCGACACCCATGCCATGCTCGGGCTCAAGCTCGACGGCGGTGGCGGCACCGACAGCTCCAGCATCCTGCCGGTCAGTGATGGCAACGGTAAAGCCCCCGGCTCATTCTCGACCGGCGGCGCCACCCTGAAAATGCGCGCCCTGGAGACCGAACTCAAAGCCGGTGACCTGTTCCTCAACAACCCGGTGATTGCCGGTGGCATGAGCCGCATGCTGCCGCAGACCTTCCGTGGTGTCAGCCTGAGCAACCACAGCTTCGACGGCTGGCTGATCGAAGGTGGCCAGGCCAGCTTCACCAAACCTTACAACCAGAGCGGGCACCAACGCATCGGCACCTCCTACGGCAAGCTGGCCGAGGGCGACGAAAGCCAGCACCTGAACTGGGCCGGCGTGGCCTGGAGCAGCGTGCCGGACCTGACCAGCAGCCTCTACGCCTCCGAGCTCAAGGACGTGTGGAACCAGTACTACTACGACCTGGACTACCGCTACGCGCTGAATGAACGGGTCAGCCTCAACCCGGGCCTGCACTACTACCACACCCAGGACACCGGCGATGCGCTGCTGGGGACGATCGACAACAACACCTACAGCCTGCACTTCACCGTCGAGGCAGGTCACCACAGCGTTACCGCTGCTTATCAGCGAGTGAACGGCAACACGCCCTTCGACTACATTGCCCAAGGCGACAGCGTCTACCTCGACAACTCGCAGCAGTACTCCGACTTCAACGGCCCGAACGAGCGCTCGTGGAAACTCAAGTACGCCTATGATTTCGCGGGGCTGGGCATTCCGGGCCTGACCTCGGCGGTGTCGTATTCCCGTGGCACCCTGGACCTGACCAAGGTCGACCCGGACAGCCGGGGTTATGCCAGCTACTACAATGCAGAGGGTAAAGACGCCAAGCACTGGGAGCGCGACCTCGACCTGCGCTACGTGGTCCAGGGCGGCAAGGCCAAGGACCTGTCCGTCCGCTTGCAATGGGCCAGCAACCGAGGCGGCAACGGTTATGGCGCGCTGGACACCGACACCGATGAGTACCGGGTGATCGTCGATTACCCACTGAACGTTTTCTAGCAAAACCGTTAAAATGGCCAGCCTTTGCGCTTAATGCCGATCAGTTAAGCCAAAGACCAGCCGAACATAGAACCCGTGGCGAGGGAGCTTGCTCCCGCTGGGGCGCAAAGCGGCCCTGTTTTGGGGCTGCTACGCAGCCCAGCGGGAGCAAGCTCCTCGCCACGGGTTTCGTGTTCGGCTTTATTTCTCTTAACTGACTGGCATTAGCCTTTGCGCTGGCCTTTTTCATGCCCGGGATTTATACAGGCGGCCAGGCAAAAACCATCAACAAACTGATACCTGCACCGCCTCCCGGCTCGTTCGGGAACTACGCTGATGACGTCCCTCTGCAGAAATCAGAACCATGACCCCAAGCCGCACCGACTTTCATATGACAGGTACTACACGTCGGCCAGAGTTCATGCTGATTCTTGGCAGCTCGCTGACGGTGATCGCCATCCTCGCCATCGTCACCTTCCTGCTGATTCGCGAACACGCCAATGCCATGCAGTCGGCCACCCGCAGTGCGACCAATATCGTCCAGTTGATCGACGCCGATGTGCTGCGTAACGTCGAACTCTATGACCTGTCACTGCAAGGACTGATAGCCGCTGCCCAGCGCGACGATCTAAAGCAGGTGTCGCCAGAGATTCGCCACCTGGTGCTGTTCGACCGTTCCAGCACCGCACGCTTCAAGGGCGATCTGCTGCTACTGGACCGATATGGCAACGTCATTGCCGACTCCTCACTGGTTGAACCCAAGCCTGGCAACTTTGCCGACCGCGACTACTTCCTCGCCCACGCCTTCAACAGTGACACCGGAATGTTTATCAGCCGTCCGTTCAAACCCCGCTGCGAATGCTCTGACAGCAATCAGTGGCGCATCAGCTTCAGCCGCCGCATCTCTTCGCCCGCCGGGGATTTTCTCGGCGTGGCGGTCGCCTCCATGCGCCTTGCCTACTTTGACGAACTGTTCAACAGCCTGAACATCGGGACTGACAGCACCCTGAATGTGCTCGACAAGGACGGCATAATGCTCGCGCAAAAGCCGATGCTGGAGAATGACAGCATCGGCAAGAACTACGGTAGCCGGCCGAACGTCATACGCATCATGCGTGAGGGCAGTGGCAGTTTCAGCAGCGTCTCGAGCATGGATCAGCGCGAGCGCCTGTACACCTTCTCCCGGGTGGGCAACCTGCCGTTGACGGTGAGTGTGGCCTTGTCCATGGATGAGGTCTTCGCGGCCTGGAAACGCACCGCCTACGTGATCAGCGGGGCCACCGGCGTGCTCTGTATCGGCTTGATGTGGCTGACGTTGTTGCTGTGTCGCGAGCTGAGACTGCGCCAGCACGCCGAGAGCGAGCTGGCACAGCTGGCGGCCACGGACTCACTCACTGGCGTCGCCAACCGCCGCACCCTTGACCAGGTGCTGCAACGCGAGTGGGCCCGCGCACAGCGCTCGGGCAAGCCGATGTCGGTGCTGATGATCGATGCCGACCACTTCAAGGCCTTCAACGATCGACATGGCCACCAGCGCGGTGATGATGCGCTACGGATCCTCGCCAAGGTCATCAATGAAAACATCCGCCGCCCGGGTGACCTCGCCGCACGCTACGGCGGCGAAGAGTTTTCGACGGTGCTGCCCGAAACCGACACCGCCGGTGCACTGCGCATTGCCGAGAACATCCGGACAGCGGTTGAACGCCTGCCACCATTTGAAAACGACGAATCGCCGATGACCGTCAGCATCGGCCTCAGCACCTCCACCGGACATCCGGCGCAAAGCCTGGAAAACCTGCTGTACACGGCCGACAAGGCGCTGTACCAGGCCAAGCGCGCCGGACGCAACCGAGTGATCAGCGCCCAGGCATAGCCCGCGTGCTGATCACGACAAAAGCGCAGGCATAAAAAAAGGCCACCCGAAGGCAGCCTTTAAAAACTAGAGAGGTTTTTACTTACACAGCCGCAACAGGGCGCATGTAAGAGATCGGTGCAGTGCTGGCGTCTTCGAAGGTCACGACTTCCCAAGCATCTGTCTGCTCAATCAATTTGCGCAGAAGCTGGTTGTTCAGTGCATGGCCCGACTTGAAGCCTTTGAACTCACCAATCAGGCTATTGCCCAGTAGGTAGAGGTCACCAATGGCGTCGAGGATCTTGTGCTTCACGAATTCGTCTTCATAGCGAAGGCCGTCTTCGTTCAGTACACCATCAGCGTCGACCACGATGGCGTTTTCAACGCTACCGCCGAGTGCGAGGTTGTGCTTGCGCAGGTACTCGATATCACTCATGAAACCAAAGGTCCGGGCGCGGCTGACTTCTTTTACGAACGAAGTGCTGGAAAAATCCACGCTGGCACTTTGAGTGCGGTCACGAAACACCGGGTGATCGAAATCGATCTCAAAGCTCACTTTAAAGCCTTCGAACGGGACGAAGGTGGCGCGCTTGTCGCCGTCTTCTACTGTCACTTCCCGCAGAATGCGAATGAACTTCTTGGCTGCGTCCTGTTCTTCCAGGCCGGCAGATTGAATCAAGAATACGAAGGGGCCAGCGCTACCATCCATGATCGGGACTTCGGACGCGGAGAGCTCGACGTAGGCGTTATCGATGCCCAGGCCAGCCATGGCCGAGAGCAAGTGCTCCACCGTGTCCACTTTGACGTCACCGTTGACCAATGTGGTCGACATAGTGGTTTCGCCAACGTTTTCCGCGCGAGCAGGAATCTGCACCACAGGGTCCAGGTCGGCACGAACAAACACGATGCCGGTGTCGACAGGTGCAGGTTTGAGGGTCAGGTATACCTTCTCCCCGGAGTGCAGACCTACACCTGTGGCACGAATAATATTCTTCAGGGTGCGTTGTTTAATCATGGCTTGGACCGCTTCAGCGCAAATTGCGAACTGGTATCAACAAAGGCTGGCGATAATAGCAGACCAGACCTTTGCTGAACACCAATCACCTTCATAGCCCTGATACATTCCATCAATCGGCCTGACGACGCAGGAAAGCCGGGATGTCCAGGTAGTCCAGATCGTCTTGCGGATTGAGCTTCGCCGCCGCTGCCGCACCGGCCTGAGCCTGGTTGCGCATCACGGTTGGACGATCCAGGTCGCGGTAGTTCACCGACGGCATTTCCTGACGTGTGGCATGGGCTGGAGCCGCTGCGGTGGTCATGGACGTGTGAACGGTGTTGTCGATGACCTTCACAGGTTTCTCGATTTTAGCACCCAGGCCGGTGGCAACCACAGTCACGTGCAGTTCATCGCGCATGTCCGGATCGATAACGGTACCGACCTTGACCATGGCGTGCTCGGAAGCGAAGGCTTCGATGATGCTACCCACGTCGGAGTACTCACCCAGGGACAGGTCAGGACCGGCGGTGATGTTCACCAGGATGCCGCGTGCACCTTGCAGGTTCACGTCTTCGAGCAACGGGTTGCGGATCGCCGCTTCGGTCGCTTCACGCGCACGGTTAGGACCGCTGGCGCAGCCAGTGCCCATCATGGCCATGCCCATTTCGCTCATGACCGTACGTACGTCGGCAAAGTCGACGTTGATCATGCCTGGACGCTTGATGATGTCGGAGATACCGCGAACGGCACCGGCCAGAACGTCGTCAGCCTTGGCGAAAGCCGACAGCAGGCTTGCGTCCTTGCCCAGGATGGTCAGCAGCTTCTCGTTGGGAATGGTGATCAACGAGTCGACGCTTTCAGACAGCAGACGGATGCCTTCGTCGGCGATCTGCATACGCTTGCGGCCTTCGAACGGGAACGGACGGGTCACCACCGCAACGGTGAGGATCCCCATTTCCTTGGCCACTTCGGCGATGATCGGCGCAGCACCAGTACCGGTACCGCCGCCCATGCCGGTGGTGATGAACACCATATTGGTGCCTTGCAGCACTTCGGCAATGCGCTCACGGTCTTCCAGGGCGGCCTGACGACCGACCTCAGGATTCGCGCCGGCACCCAGGCCTTTGGTCACGCCGGTGCCCAGTTGCAGGATGGTCCGTGCACCGATGCTTTTCAGCGCCTGGGCATCAGTGTTGGCGCAGATGAACTCAACGCCTTCAATGTTGCTCTTGACCATGTGATTGACAGCGTTGCCGCCGCCACCGCCAACACCGATAACTTTAATAACCGGGCTTGCGGGGATGTTGTCTACGAGTTCGAACATTTTCCCTCTCCTTCATTTCTCTAGTTTTTTCGCCTACTGCGCCTACTGCGTGTTGCGTACTGCTTGAATCTACTGCTTAAAAATTGCCCTGGACCCAGCTTTTGATGCGATCAAGCAACGGGCCCTTGGCCTCTTCGTTGCTGTAGCTGTCGCGGTTGCTGCTGATCCCCGAGAAGGAAATGCCGTCGGACTGCTTTTGCAGGCCATACATCAGCAAACCAACGCCGGTTGAATAAATCGGGTTACGCACCACGTCGTCCAGACCCTTGACGCCATGGGGCACGCCCAGGCGAACCGGCATGTGGAAAATCTCTTCGGCCAGCTCGGTGGCACCTTCCATTTTCGACGTACCGCCGGTCAGCACGATGCCGGCCGGGATCAGGTCTTCGTAGCCACTGCGACGCAGTTCGGCCTGGATCAGGGTGAACAGTTCGTCGTAACGCGGCTCGACCACTTCGGCCAGGGCCTGGCGGGACAGCTCGCGCGGCGGACGGTCACCGACACTCGGGACCTTGATGGTTTCACCGGCGCCGGCCAGCTTGGCCAGGGCGCAGGCGTAGCGAATCTTGATTTCTTCGGCGTACTGGGTCGGGGTGCGCAACGCCATGGCGATGTCGTTGGTCACCTGGTCACCGGCAATCGGGATCACCGCGGTATGACGAATCGCGCCTTCGGTGAAGATCGCGATGTCGGTGGTGCCGCCGCCGATGTCCACCAGGCACACGCCCAGCTCTTTCTCGTCATCGGTCAGTACCGAGTACGCGGACGCCAGTTGCTCGAGGATGATGTCGTCGATTTCCAGGCCACAGCGACGCACGCACTTTTCAATGTTCTGTGCCGCGTTCACCGCGCAGGTCACCACGTGGACCTTGGCTTCCAGACGTACGCCGGACATGCCCAGCGGCTCACGCACGCCTTCCTGGTTATCGATCACGTAATCCTGCGGCAGGGTGTGCAGCACCCGCTGGTCAGCCGGGATCGCCACGGCCTGGGCAGCGTCGAGGACGCGCTCAAGGTCGGCCGAGCTGACTTCGCGGTCACGAATCGCCACGATGCCGTGGGAGTTCAGGCTGCGAATGTGATTGCCAGCCACGCCGACGAACGCCGAGTGGATCCGGCAACCGGCCATCAGTTGCGCTTCTTCGATCGCACGCTGGATGGACTGCACGGTGGATTCGATATTCACCACCACGCCCTTCTTCAGGCCGCGGGACGGGTGTGTACCGATCCCGACGATTTCCAGCTGGCCATCGGCCGCGACCTCGCCTACCAGCGCCACCACCTTGGAGGTGCCGATATCCAGACCGACGATCATTTTGCCGCTTTGCACGTTTGCCATGGTCCTGCCTCTTCTCAATTCTTCGCGACGGCGGGTTGGGCCGTCGTGGGCGCTACAGGTTCCCGCCAGCCGACGGCAAGGCCGTTGGCATAACGCAGGTCGATGCGCGCAATGTTCGTAATCTGTTCTTTAAGCGTCTTGTCATAGATGGCAAAGAAGCGGCGCATCTTTTCCACCAGCTTGCCGCGGCCCAACAACAACTCGATCCCCGGTCCCGAACTGCCGGCACCTGTGGTCAGGAACCAGCTACCGCGTTCACGCAACTCCAGCCGGGCAATCGAAAAACCCAAAGGCCTGAGCATCTGGCTCAACACCTGGTACTGCTGCATCACCTGCTGCTGGGCCCGCTGCGGGCCGAACAACTGTGGCAAATGCTCGTAGTTGGCCAACTCGCGCGGCGTAAACGCCTGGCCCTGGTTGTTCAGCAATGACTCGTCGCCCCAGCGGGCCACGGGCAGTTGTTCTTCCAGGCGAATCACCACCTGGTCCGGCCAGACGCGACGCACTTCGGCGTGGGCGATCCATGGCATCTGCTCGAGCTCGGTGCGCATGCTCGCCAGGTCGATGGTGAAGAAGCTCGCCGCCACGTACGGTGCGATCCGCTGCTGCACCGCTTGCTGGCTGATGTAGCTCAAGTCGCCCTGCACATTGATCCTGGTGATCGGCCGGTCGGCATACGGCATCAAGCGCTGTGCGCCTTCGTAGGTACCGAACCCCAATGCCACCAGCAGCACGGGCCAGAACACGGCTTTGAGAAAAGCGAAATTGGCTTTGGGCAGGCGCACCGACATCGGCTCTTTGGCCACCATTCGGCTGGCACCCCGCGGCACCGGCTTGCGGCCGGGTGCGGGTGGCTGATGACGTAGATGGGCGCCTTGCATGGCCTTAACCTCGCAGCTCTTCGTTGCCGGTAACGCTTGCCGCCAGGATCGCCAACACCAACTGTTGGAAATCCAGGCCGGCTGCCCGTGCCGCCATTGGCACCAGGCTGTGATCGGTCATGCCCGGTGCGGTGTTGACTTCCAGGAACCAGAACTGCCCATCGGCGTCCTGCATCACGTCTGCCCGTCCCCAACCGGCGATGCCCAGCGCCTCACAGGCTTTCGCCGTAAGGTCCATGAGCTCTTGTTCCTTGGCACTGTCGAGGCCACACGGGATCCGGTACTGGGTATCGGAAGCCAGGTACTTGGCGTCGTAGTCATAGAAAGTGTGCGGTGTCCCCAGGGCGATCGGTGGCAACACCTGGTCACGCAGCATGGCGATGGTGAACTCCGGACCTTGAATCCATTGCTCAACCAGAACTTGCGAATCGTAGGCACTGGCCGCTTTCCAGGCGTCGGTCAACTCAGACGCTGATGTCACTTTGGCCATACCGATACTTGAACCTTCATGCGCCGGTTTGACGATCAAAGGGAAGCCCAGTTCCGTCGCCGCCAAAATACAGTCGGCTTCGCTGCTCAATACCGCATGACGTGGCGTCGGAATGCCCAGGGTGTGCCAGACCTGCTTGGTGCGCAGTTTGTCCATGGCCAGGGCCGAAGCCAGGATACCGCTGCCGGTGTAGGGAATGCCGATGCACTCCAACAGGCCCTGCATGCTGCCGTCTTCACCGCCACGGCCGTGGAGAATGATGAACGCGCGGTCGATCTTTTCGCTCAGCAGGCGCTGCAGGAAGTCGTCCCCAACGTCGATGCCGAAGGCGTCCACGCCGGCGCTTTGCAGGGCGTCAAGCACGGCGTTGCCGGACTTGAGCGACACTTCGCGTTCAGCGCTTTTGCCACCGAACAGCACGGCAACACGGCCGAAGTCTTTCGGGGCGATGGTCGAGAACAGATTGGCGTAGGCTGCAGTCATTTCAACTTCCCCTCGCTAGGCGCGACAACGGCACCCGCGAACAACGGACTCTTCAACAGTTTCGGCGCAAGGCCGCCAATATCACCGGCGCCCTGGCACAGCAGGATGTCGCCGGCACGCAGCAACGGTTTGACCAGTGGCGCGAGGTCGACACCGCGCTCGATGTAGATCGGGTCGAGCTGACCGCGCTGGCGAATGCTGTTACACAGCTTGCGGCTGTCCGCGCCCGGGATCGGCTCTTCGCCGGCCGGATAGACTTCCATCAGCAGCAGGACGTTGGCGTCAGCCAGTACATTGACGAAATCGTCATACAGGTCGCGGGTGCGGCTGTAACGGTGTGGCTGGTAGACCATCACCAAACGGCGCTCCGGCCAGCCACCGCGCACGGCCTTGATCACCGCGGCGACTTCGGTCGGGTGGTGACCGTAGTCGTCCACCAGCATCACGCTGCCGTCTTCGACTGGCAGTTCGCCGTACACCTGGAAGCGCCGGCCAACACCCTGAAAGCCCGACAGGCCCTGGACGATGGCTTCATCGCTGACCCCTTCGTCGGTGGCGATGCAAATGGTCGACAGGGCATTGAGGACGTTGTGGTTGCCCGGCATGTTCACCGACACATCCAGCGGCTCGCGATCAGGGCGCAGCACCGTGAAGAAGGTCTGCATGCCCTGCTGGCGAACATTGATGGCGCGCACGTCGGCTTCTTCGCTGAAACCGTAAGTGACCGTCGGGCGCTTGACCTGCGGCAGGATTTCGCGAACCACCGGATCGTCCAGGCACAATACCGCCAGACCGTAGAACGGCAGGTTGTGCAGGAACTCGACGAAGGTTTTCTTCAGTTTGTTGAAGTCACCGCCGTAGGTCGCCATGTGGTCGGCGTCGATGTTGGTGACCACGGCCACCAGCGGCTGCAAGTGCAGGAAGCTGGCGTCGCTTTCATCGGCTTCGGCGATCAGGTAGCGGCTGGTACCCAGCTGGGCATTGGCGCCGGCTGCATTCAGGCGGCCACCGATCACGAACGTCGGGTCCAGGCCACCGGCGGCGAACACCGAAGCGATCAGGCTGGTGGTGGTGGTCTTGCCGTGGGTGCCGGCCACCGCGATACCGTGGCGGTAGCGCATCAGCTCGGCCAGCATCTCGGCACGTGGCACCACCGGAATGCGGCGCTCCAGCGCGGTCGCGACTTCCGGGTTGGAGGTATTCACAGCGCTCGACACCACCAGCACATCGGCGGTAGCGGCGTTCTCGGCGCGGTGGCCGATGAAGATCTGTGCGCCGAAGGATTCCAGGCGCTCTGTCACCGACGAGGCCTTCAGGTCAGAACCGGACACTTCATAGCCCAGGTTCAACAACACTTCGGCGATCCCGCACATGCCCACACCGCCGATACCGACGAAGTGAATACGACGGATGCGGCGCATTTCAGGTTGCGGCATGGCTTTCTGACTCTCAACCATGAACCACCTCCAGGCAGATATCGACCACGTTACGGGTTGCATCGGGTTTGGCCAGGCGACGAGCGGCGCCGGCCATGTCGTTGAGTCGTTGTGGTTGCATCAAGACCTCTGTCAGGCGTGCAGCGAGATCCGCTGCGCCAGTCGTTCTTTGCGGCATCAGGAAGGCGGCGCCTTCACGAGCCAAATAATCGGCGTTGCGGGTCTGGTGATCGTCGATCGCGTGGGGCAAAGGCACCAGCATCGAGGGCAGACCGGCAGCGGCCAGCTCACTGACAGTCAGCGCACCTGCGCGACAGACCACCAGGTCGGCCCAGCCATAGGCCTGGGCCATGTCTTTGATGAAAGGCTGCACCTGCGCCTCGACGCTGACGGCGCGATAGCGCTCGGCAGTCACTTCATCGTGATTTTTTCCGGCCTGATGAAACACTTCCGGACGCAGTTCGGCAGGCACCTGCGACAGGGCTTCAGGCAGCAATTTGTTCAACGGTTCCGCGCCCAGGCTACCGCCCAGGATCAACAAGCGCGCTTTACGGCCGGCCAGGGCCGGGCGTTGTATGTCGAGGAACAACTCGGCGCGTACCGGATTACCGGTGGTGCGCCGGCTGCCACTGGCAGCAAAGGTGTCCGGGAAAGCTTCGCAGACTCGTGCAGCCAACGGCACCAGCAGCCGATTGGCGGTACCGGCGACGGCATTCTGTTCGTGAACGATCACCGGGACCCCGGCCAACCTGGCCGCTACACCACCGGGACCGGTGACATAGCCGCCAAAGCCCAGTACGCAGACCGGCTTGAGCTGACGGATGACCTGGCGCGCCTGCCAGATCGCCTTGAGCAGGACAAAGGGCGCCTTGAGCAGCGACAGCTTGCTCTTGCCACGCAAGCCACTGACGTTGATCAGGTGCAACGGCAGGCCCGCGTTCGGGACCAGCTCGTTTTCGATCCCGCGCGGGGTGCCAAGCCAGTGCACGGTGTAGCCACGGGCCTGAAACTCGCGGGCACAGGCCAGCGCCGGGAACACGTGGCCACCGGTGCCGCCCGCCATGATCAGCACGTTAGCGCCCATGGGTCGGCTCCTCGGCAAAATCGCTCTCCTTGAATTCAATCTCTTCGCTGCCCAGGTGGGTCCGACTCTCCCACTCGATGCGCAGTAGCAGGCCCAGGCAGGCGCTGCAGATCACCAGCGAGCTGCCGCCGTAGCTGAGAAACGGCAAGGTCAGGCCCTTGGTCGGCAGCAGGCCGACGTTCACCCCGATGTTGATCAGGAACTGACCGATCCACAGGAACGACAAACCGTAGGCCACGTAGGCGGCGAAATACTGCTTGGCCTTCTCGGCCCACAAGCCGATGTACATGCCACGAATACAGACAAAGGCGAACAGCGCTACCGTGCACAACGAACCTATAGCGCCCAGTTCTTCGGCCAATACCGAGAACACGAAGTCGGTGTGGGCTTCCGGCAGGTAGAACTGTTTCTGCACGCTGTTGCCCAGGCCAACGCCCAGCCATTCGCCACGACCGAAAGCGATCAAGGCTTGGGACAACTGATAGCCGGCACCGAACTGGTCAGCCCACGGGTCGGCAAAGTTGGTCAGGCGCGCCATTCGATACGGCTGCATTTGAATCAACAACACCACCGCCCCGACCGCCAGGACAACCATCAGGGAAAAACGGAACAGCCCGACCCCACCGAGGAACAACATCGCCGCAGCGGCCCCCATCATCACGACGGTGGCGCCAAAGTCCGGTTCCATCAGCAACAGGCCCGCCATCGGCAGCAGCACGATGAACGGCTTGAAGAAGCCCATCCAGCTTTCACGCACTTCTTTCTGGCGACGCACCAGATAACCGGCGAGGTAGATCACCACGAACACCTTGGCGATCTCGGAAGGCTGGACGTTGAAGAAGCTGAAGCCGATCCAGCGCATCGAACCGTTCACTTCACGGCCGATCCCCGGGATGATCACCATCACCAGCAGACCGAACGCACCAATCAGCATCACCCAGCCCAGGCGTTGCCAGGTAGCGATCGGAATCATCATGGTGACGATGCAGGCAGCAAGGCCCAGCACCACGTAGATAAGGTGGCGAATCATGTAATACAGGGCACTGCCCGACTGCGCCGCCGCCACTTCGGTCGATGCCGATGCAATCATGACCAGCCCGAGACCGAGCAGCGTCAGGCAGCCGGCGAGCATCGGGAAGTCGAGGTCGATGCCACGCCCGGTGATGAGCGGCGACGGGTACGGCTTGATGATGTCTTTCAGGTTCATGCCACGTCCTCCCCGGCCAATGCGTTCACGGCCTGGACGAACTGGTGACCACGGTCTTCGTAGTTCTTGAACATGTCGAAACTGGCGCACGCCGGCGACAGCAGTACGACGTCGCCCGGTTGGGCAGCGGCGCGGCATTGCTCCACGGCGTCAACCAGGGAGCCTGCGCGAATCAGCGGCACGGCATCGCCGATAGCCTCGCCGATCTTGTCGGAATCACGGCCCATCAAGATCACGGTGCGGCAGTTGGCTGCCACCGGATCGCGCAGGTCCTTGAACTCGGCACCCTTGCCGTCACCACCGGCGATCAGCACGATCTTGCCGTCGATATCCGCGCCCAGGCCTTCGATGGCAGCCAGGGCGGCACCGACGTTGGTGGCTTTGGAATCGTTGTAGTAACCGACGCCATCCAGGTCACGCACCCACTGGCAACGGTGTTCGAGGCCGGTGAAGCTACGCAGTGCCGAAAGCATCGCATCGAACGGCAAGCCGACCGCATGACCGAGCGCCAGCGCCGCCAGGGCGTTGGACTGGTTGTGGGCGCCGCGAACTTTCAACTCGCGCACCGGCATCAGGTTCTGGAATTCGAAGGCCAAGTACTTCTCGCCGTCTTCTTCACGGATACCGAAGGCCTTGAAGTCAGGCTTGCTCAAGCCGAAGGTCCAGCAAGGCTGGCCCTCGCCCATCAGCGGACGGCTCAGGGCGTCCTGACGATTGACCACGAACTGCCTGGCGCCACGGAAGATCCGGTGCTTGGCCAGGTGGTAGGCCGGCAGGCCGCTGTAGCGGTCCATGTGGTCTTCGCTGATGTTGAGCACGGTGGCCACTTCGGCGTTGAGCTGATCGGTGGTTTCCAGCTGGAAGCTCGAGAGTTCCATCACGTATAGCTCGACGTCGTCGCTCAGCAGGTCGAGTGCCGGCGTGCCAAGGTTGCCGCCCACGGCCACGCGCTTGCCGGCCGCGGCCGCCATGTCGCCGACCAGGGTGGTCACGGTGCTTTTCGCGTTGGAGCCGCTGATGGCGACAATCGGCGCCTTCGCGTTACGCGCGAACAGCTCGATGTCACCGGACAATTTCACGCCACGGGCCGCAGCCGCCTGCAGGGCGGGTGTCGCCAGGGCCAGGCCAGGGCTCACGTAGAGCTCGTCGGCGCGGCAGAGGAATTCGACGTCCAGCTCGCCACAACGCACTTCCACGTGCGGGTAGTCACGGCGCAGCGTGACCAGCTCCGGTGGATTTTCCCGCGTGTCGGCCACTGCAAACGCCACGCCCCGGTTCGCCAGGAAGCGAACCAGGGACATGCCGCTCTTGCCGAGGCCGACAACGATGCGGAAGTGGTCAGAAGCGATCAGAGACACTCGTTCTACCTCAGCTTCAGGGTGGCAAGGCCAATCAGCACGAGAATCACGGTGATGATCCAGAAACGGACGATCACGCGCGGCTCGGGCCAGCCCTTGAGTTCAAAGTGGTGGTGAATCGGCGCCATGCGAAACACGCGGCGACCGGTCAGTTTGAAAGAGGCGACCTGGATCACCACCGACAGGGTTTCCATCACGAACACACCGCCCATGATGAACAGGACGATTTCCTGGCGGACGATCACCGCGATGGTGCCCAGGGCCGCGCCCAGCGCCAGTGCGCCGACGTCGCCCATGAAGACTTGCGCCGGGTAGGTGTTGAACCAGAGGAAACCCAGGCCGGCACCGATCAACGCGCCGCAGAACACAATCAGTTCACCCGCGCCCGGCACATAAGGGATCAACAGGTATTCGGCGAACTTCACGTTACCCGACAGGTAGCAGAAGATCCCCAGCGCGCCGCCCACCATCACGGTCGGCATGATGGCCAGGCCGTCGAGGCCGTCGGTCAGGTTGACCGCGTTGCTGGAGCCGACGATCACGAAATAGGTCAGCACGATGAAACCGGCGCCCAGCGGAATGCTGTAGTCCTTGAGCATCGGCAGGATCAGGGTGGTTTCCACCGGCGTGGCGGCGGTCATGTACAGGAAAATCGCCGCGCCCAGGCCAAACACCGACTGCCAGAAGTATTTCCAGCGACTAGGCAGGCCACGGGAGTTTTTCTCGATGACCTTGCGGTAGTCGTCAACCCAGCCGATGGCGCCGAACAGCAGGGTCACCAACAGCACGACCCAGACATAACGGTTGCTCAGGTCGGCCCAGAGCAAGGTGCTGACGCCGATGGCCGACAGGATCAGCGCGCCGCCCATGGTCGGGGTACCCGATTTGGACAGGTGCGATTGCGGGCCGTCGTGACGGACCGATTGGCCGATCTGACGGTGCTGCAGGGTGCGGATCATCCACGGGCCGAAGCACAGCGACAGTACAAGCGCGGTCAGTACACCGAGAATCCCGCGCAGGGTCAGGTACTGAAAGACCGCGAAGCCCTTGTAGAACTGTTGCAAGTACTCCGCTAGCAGCAGCAGCATTAATGTTTCTCCCCGCTCGAACCGCACAAGGCCGCGACGACGTTTTCCATCGCAGCGCTGCGCGAGCCCTTGATCAAAATAGTGGTGTTTGTATCGTGTTCGGCGCCCAGCGCCGCAATCAGGTCTGCCTGGTTGGCGAAATGACGAGCCTGTTCACCGAAGGCTGCGACGGCATGCGCCATCATCGGGCCTACTGCGTAAAGTGCGGAAACCTTGCCGCTGGCATACGCGCCAACTTCGCGGTGCCCCTGCTCCGCCCACTCGCCCAACTCGCCAATATCCCCGAGCACCAGGACGGTGCGACCGGAAAAGCCGACCAGTATATCAACGGCAGCGCACATGGAGGTGGGGTTTGCGTTGTAAGTGTCATCAATTACGCGCATGCCGTTGGTCGCCAGCTGCGCAACCGCGCGCCCCTTGACCGGTTGCACGGCATTCAGGCCGCTGGTGATACCGGACAGCGACACACCCAGGGCATGAGCGGCCGCGGCCGCGGCCAAGGCATTGGCCACGTTATGGGTGCCCAGCAGATTCAATTGAACGTGCGCGATACCCAGCGGGCTGTGCAGGGTGAACGATGGGCAGCCACGTGCATCGCGATCCAGGCTGCTGGCGTGGAAATCGGCACGACTGTCGTCCAGGGAGAACGTCAGTACCTGACGGCCGGCCGCGCGCTTTTCCCAGATGGCGAAGGCCTTGTCGTCGAGATTCAGGACGGCGATGCCATCAGCGTCCAGCCCTTCGAGAATCTCGCCCTTGGCTTCGACGATTTTTTCCGGCCCGCCGAACTCGCCAACGTGGGCGGTGCCGGCGTTGTTGATGATCGCGACATGCGGTTTGGTCAGGCCGACGGTGTAGGCAATCTCGCCGATGCGCGAGGCGCCGAGCTCGATGACGGCCGCGGTATGCTCCGGGGCCAGTTCGAGCAAGGTCAACGGAACGCCGAGGTCGTTGTTCAGGTTGCCACGAGTCGCCAGCACCGGACCGCGCGTGCGCAGGATGCTCGCAAGCATTTCCTTGACCGTGGTCTTGCCACTGGAACCGGTGATCGCCGCCACCGGATGCGAGTACGCGGCACGGTTCAGCGCGCCGAGCTGGCCCAACGCCTGACGCGCATCCTTGACCAGCAACTGCGGCAGGGTGGCGTTGGCCACTTCACGCTCGACCACGGCGGCAACCGCGCCTTTGCCGGCCACGTCGTTCAGGTAGTCATGACCATCAAAGCGCGGACCGGCCAGCGCAATGAACAGTTGGCCAGGCTGGATCGCCCGGCTGTCGATGCTGACACCGTCAAAACGGCTGTCGACGGACAGTACGCGGCCGGCCAATGGGCCTGCCACTTCGCTGAGTTTCAAGGCCTTAAGCACGGGCCACCTCCCATGCGGTCAAGGCATGATCGGCCTCGACCAGATCAGAGAAGTCATGGCGTTCGCCATTGATTTCCTGGTAATCCTCGTGACCTTTGCCGGCCAGGACTATCACGTCATCGGCGCTGGCACCAGCAATCAGCTCGGCAATTGCCCGACCGCGACCGGGAACGAAACGAACCTTATCCACAGCGGAAAAACCGACGCGAATATCATCGAAAATCTGCGCGGGGTCTTCGGTGCGCGGATTGTCATCGGTCACCAGCACGCCATCGGCCAGGCGCTCAACCACTTCGGCCATCAATGGACGCTTGCCGCGATCGCGATCGCCGCCGCAACCGAACAGGCAGAGCAGCTTGCCCTTGGCGTGCGGACGCAAGGCCGTCAGGACTTTTTCCAGCGCATCCGGGGTGTGGGCATAATCGACCACCACCAAGGGTTGGCTGCCACCGCCCAGGCGCTGCATGCGACCGGCCGGGCCTTCGAGTTTTGGCAGCACACGCAGGATTTCATCCAGCGCGTAGTCCAGCCCCAGCAGTGCGCCTACCGCGGCCAGCACGTTGCTCAGATTGAATCGCCCCAGCAAGGTGCTGCGCAGATGGTGCTCACCCTGTGGCGTCACCAGCGTGGCGCGTACGCCTTCGTCGTCGAAGGCAGCTTCACGGCAATACAGGTAGGCACTGGAATCTTCCAGGCTATAGGTAATCAGCCGCGACTCGCCCTTGTCGGCAACCAGCGTCCGACCGAACTCGTCATCGAGGTTGATGACCCGGCACTTCAAGTCGTTCCAGCCGAACAGCCTGGCTTTCGTCTCGCCGTAGGCTTGCATGGTGCCGTGGTAATCCAGGTGATCGCGCGACAGGTTGGTGAGCACGGCCACATCAAATGCCAGCGCACTGACTCGGCCTTGATCCAGGCCATGGGAAGACACTTCCATGGCCACGGCCTTGGCACCGGCCTTTTTCAGGTCAGCCAGGGTGGCCTGAACGACGATGGGGTTCGGCGTGGTGTGCAGGCCACTTTCCAGCGCGCCATGGAAACCGCTGCCCAAGGTGCCCACGATGCCGCAGTGCTGCCCCAGCAGGTCCAGCGCTTGCGCGACCAATTCGGTCACACTGGTTTTACCGTTGGTGCCGGTCACGCCAATCAGGTTCAGGTGACGGCTCGGGTCGCCATAAAAGCGCCCGGCGATATCGGACAGCTGCGCGGCCAGGCCCTTCACCGGAATCAATGGCACGTCGGTAATCGGCAGGACGGTTGCCCCTTCGACTTCATACGCCACCGCCGCCGCGCCGCGCTGCAGCGCATCGGCAATGTGCGCGCGGCCGTCGAACTTGCCGCCAGGCACGGCAAGGAACAGGTCGCCTGCCCGCACGCTACGGCTGTCCAGGGTCAGTTCGCGGATCAGCAGGTCATGACCTGCGTGGGCAAAAATCTTGTTCAGGCTAAGAGACATTAGCCGCGCCCTCCGTTGGCTTTAACTGGAATAGCCGGTGTTGCATTGGCTGTTTGGGTCGGTGGCAGGTTGTCCGGGGTGATGTTCATCAGGCGCAGGGTGCCGGACATCACTTTGCTGAACACCGGCGCAGAAACCAGGCCACCGTAGTAGCCGGCCTTGCTCGGTTCATCGATCACGACAACGATCGCGAAACGCGGATCGCTCATCGGGCCGAATCCAGCGAACAGCGAGCGGTAGGAGTTTTCGGCATAGCCTTTGGTGCCCACCGAGGTCTTGCGCGCGGTACCGGACTTGCCGCCCACGTGATAGGCCGGCACTTGTGCACGGAACACACCGCGCGGAGCCTCGATCACCTGCTGCAACATGCCTTGCATGGTTTTGGCCACGCTTTCCGGCATCACCTGGGCGGCTTGCGGGGGCTTGTCGGTCTTGATCAGGGTCAGCGGTGCGAGACGGCCGTTGTTGGCCAGCGCCGAAAACGCATGGACCAACTGGATGGCCGTGACCGAAAGACCGTAGCCATAGGACAGTGTCGCGGTCTCGGCCTTGCGCCATTCGCGGTAGTTCGGCAGGTTGCCAACCCGCTCGCCCGGGAAGCCCAGGCCGGTGTCCTGGCCCAGGCCAATCCGCTGGGCGAGACGGAAAATGGTTTCGCCGCCGATATCGAAGGCGATCTTGCTCATGCCCACGTTACTGGAGTTGATCAGGATCCCGGTCAGGTCCAGTACCGGGCCTTCTGTCTTGGAAACGTCGCGAATGGTGTATTTGCCCAACTGCAGCGTGCCCGGGTACACCTCGACGGTGTCACTCGGTTTCCAGCGACCGGATTCCAGCGCGGCGCTCATGGAGATCGCCTTCATGGTCGAACCTGGCTCGAACACGTCGATCATCGCGCGGTTACGCATCATCGCCGGTTGCAGATTGCGACGGTTGTTCGGGTTGTAGGTCGGCTGGTTGACCATGGCGAGGATCTCGCCGGTCTTCACGTCCATGATCACCAGGCTGCCGGCCTTGGCGCCGTTCTCGATGATGGCGTTGCGCAACTCGCGGTTAGCCAGGTATTGCAGGCGCAGGTCAATGGACAACGCCAAGGGCTTGCCGGCCTTGGCGTTTTTGGTCACCTGAACGTCTTTGATCAACCGGCCGCGCCGGTCCTTGATCACCTGACGCTTGCCGGGCACACCCGCCAGCCATTCGTCATAGGCCAGCTCCACCCCTTCACGACCGTGATCGTCGATATCGGTAAAGCCAACCATGTGGGCAGTGACTTCACCGGCCGGGTAGAAACGCCGAAACTCTTCAATGCCATAGACACCGGGCACCTTGAGGTCGAGCACGAGCTGGCCCTGCTCGGGGGTCAAGCCGCGCACCAGATAGATGAATTCCTTGTTGGCCTGGGCTTCCAGGCGCTCGGTCAGGGCTTTCGGATCCTGGCCCAGGGCAGCCGCCAGCGCCGGCCATTTTTCCTTGGCCGTCTGCATTTCCTTGGCATTGGCCCACAAGGTCGTGACCGGGGTACTCACGGCCAATGGCTCGCCGTTGCGGTCGGTGATCAGGCCACGGTGAGCCGGAATCGGAATGTGACGAAGACTGCGCGCATCGCCCTGCCCCTTGAGGAAGTCGCGATCGATGACCTGCAGGTCGATGATGCGCCAGGCAATCGCCGCCACCATGATGCCGAGCAAGCCCAGCACCAGGCGAAAACGCCAGGGAAAGAGCGCGCCTTCGAGTTTCATCATGGCGCCACCATTCGCACTTCAGCCGCGCCCGGGATGTGCATCTTCAGTTGTTCGGTGGCCAGCACTTCAATACGGCTATGGGCCGTCCAGGTGCTTTGCTCGAGGATCAAACGTCCCCACTCTGCCTGTGCCTTGTCGCGCACGCTCAGCTCGCTGTACAGCGAGTTGAGCAGCTGACGATTCCAGTGGGCGCTGTAGGACACCGCGATCGCGGACATCAGCACGCCAACAAACAGCAGCAGCATGAAAAAGCTGCCGCCTGGAAGAGGCTTGGCAAAGAGCTTGCTCACCGCAGCTTCTCCGCGACGCGCATGACGGCGCTACGCGAACGTGGGTTGGCTTTGAGTTCGGCTTCGCCGGCGAACTGCGCTTTGCCATGGATTTTGATTTTCGGCACAAAGGCTTCAAAACGTACCGGCAGGTTGCGCGGCAAGTTATCGGTTTCACCCTTGACCAGTTTGCGCATGAACAGTTTGACGATGCGGTCTTCCAGCGAGTGGAAGCTGATCACCACCAGACGACCACCGACTTCCAGCGCCTCGAGCGCCGCTTCAAGACCGATTTCAAGATCGCCCAGTTCGTTGTTGACGTGAATTCGCAGGCCCTGGAATGCACGGGTAGCCGGGTTCTTGCCCTTTTCCCAGGCCGGGTTGGCCACTTTCAGGACTTCGGCCAGATCGCCGGTGCGCTCGAACGGCTTGATGTCGCGACGCTCGGCCACGGCACGGGCCATGCGACCGGAAAAACGCTCTTCGCCGTATTCCTTGAATACGCGGGCAATTTCTTCGACAGGCGCCGTGTTGACGAACTGGGCCGCACTGATCCCGCGAGACGGGTCCATACGCATGTCCAGCGGACCGTCGTTGAGGAAGCTGAAGCCGCGCTCGGGATCGTCGAGCTGTGGCGAAGACACGCCCAGATCGAGCAGGACGCCGCTGACCTTGCCGGCCAGGCCGCGCTCGGCCACTTCCGAACCCAGCTCGGCAAAGCTGCGCTGCACAACGACAAAGCGGCCGTCTTCGGCCGCTAGCGTTTGCCCGGTGGCAATCGCTTGAGGATCCTTGTCGAATCCCAGCAACCGGCCATCAGGGCCGAGCTGGCTGAGTATCAGGCGGCTATGACCGCCGCGCCCGAAGGTGCCATCGAGATAGCACCCATCAGGGCGTACGGCGAGAGCCTCGACGGCTTCGTCAAGCAGTACGGTGATGTGGTTAAAGCCGCTATCAATAGTCACAGGATCAAATCACGCAGTTCATCAGGCATGGCGCCCGGTTGTTGAATAGCAGCCAGGTCAGCAGCAGACACTGCATCCCAGGCATCCTCGTCCCACAATTGGAACTTGTTCAGTTGGCCTACCAACATTGCGCGCTTATCCAACTTGGCATATTCGCGCAGACGCGGCGGAACCAGAAAACGACCACTGCCATCGAGTTCGAGATCGACGGCATTACCAATCAGCAAGCGTTGCAAGCGACGGTTTTCTTCGCGCAGCGAAGGCAGTGCGCGCAGTTTGGTTTCAATCAGCTCCCACTCATCGAGGGGGTAAACGCACAAACAAGGGTCAACGGCATCAATCGTTACAATTAACTGCCCCGAACTTCGCGAAACGAGCTCGTCACGATACCGGCTCGGCATGGCGAGACGGCCTTTTGCATCGAGACTGATAGCGTTGGCTCCGCGAAACACGTCAGCGTCTCCCCAAATTTTAGCGTTTTACGCTCAAAAAACCCACTTCATGCCACTTTTCGCCACTTGTGCACACTATAGGAATGCGCCCACCACACCGTCAAGGCGCGGATTCAAGGAAAACCCTTACAGATCGGAGATTTAGAGGCGCAAAAGAAGAGGTTACGAATATTTGGCGGATGATTGAGCTCGATAACTTGAAGCAGCACTGAAGGCTACGTTCAGAAGTTAAAGTAATTTGTTAAGAGTAAGATTTTTTTGGTATTACAAAAGCGCGTCTGCTATTGATTCAAGCAGGGTGGGTAATGGCTACTACGGGCGCCTCTGCAAACGGGGTCCTGCGGACGGTCTATCGACATTAAACTTATCACCGCCAGCCACTTGAACGCTAGCCAGTCGATAGTACCAAGCCTCCCTGCCTGTGGCTCAGGCAGAGAAGAAAAATAAGGTGGAGAGTCGATCTGTAAGCCGGGTTCTGTCTTGAACAGTCATTCGTCTACGATGGCCATCACTGGACACCTTTAGCAACCTACCCGGTCCCAGCGCGGGCCACGCCTTGGGACCCTATTTGGTCTTGCTCCAAGTGGGGTTTACCTAGCCACGAACTGTTGCCAGTCGTGCGGTGCGCTCTTACCGCACCTTTTCACCCTTACCGGCACCGAAGTGCTTAGGCGGTTATTTTCTGTGGCACTTTCCGTAGGCTCGCGCCTCCCAGGCGTTACCTGGCACTTCGCCCTATGGAGCCCGGACTTTCCTCCCCCCCCTAATTTTCATAGAGGGCAGCGACTGTCCGATCGACTCTCCGCCGCGAAGGTTAACGGCACAGCGCCCGAAGAACAAGCAATAAAAGCCTTTTACCGCTCTACAGCCCGCGCGCTTACTCGCTTTTCTGCTTTTCCAGGGCCACTTGATAAAGCACGTTCTTGCGCTCCCCCGTTATTTGCGCCGCCAGGGCTGCCGCACGCTTGAGGGGCATCTCCTCGAGCAACAGATTGAGGACACGCATCGCCTCGCTGCTGACCGCATCCTCGCTTTCCGGGGCCGTCCAGCCGGCCACCAGCACCACGCACTCGCCGCGCTGCTGATTGCTGTCGGCCTCGACGAAAGCGCGCAGCTCGGCCAATGGCAGGCCCTTGAGCGTCTCGAAGGTCTTGGTCAGCTCACGCGCCAGCAACGCCGGACGGTCCGCGCCAAACACCAGCTCCATGTCCTGCAGGCACTCCAGAATCCGGTGCGGCGCCTCGTAAAAGATCAAGGTGCGCGGTTCTTCCTTTATGGACTCCAGGCGCGCGCGGCGCCCAACGACCTTGGCCGGCAGGAAACCTTCGAAGATAAAGCGGTCCGATGGCAGCCCCGCCGCAGACAATGCCGCAATCAACGCGCAAGCCCCGGGAACCGGTACTACATTGATACCGGCCGCCCGCGCCTGGCGCACCAGGTGATAACCGGGATCAGAGATCAGCGGCGTGCCCGCGTCGGAAATCAACGCGACGTTGTCGCCTGCCAGCAAACGCGTAATGAAGCGACTGCCTTCATCGCGCTCGTTGTGCTCATGGCAAGCGGCCAAAGGCGTACCAATCCCGAAATGTTGCAGCAACCGCAAGGAGTGACGGGTATCTTCAGCAGCGATCAACGCCACCTCACGCAAGATTTTCAGCGCGCGGGCACTGATGTCATCCAGGTTGCCGATGGGCGTCGCCACCACATAAAGCGAGCCAGCAGCGGAATTCAAAGCACCTGGAGCAGTCAAAGCGCACACCTCATGGTTGGTAAAACCGCCATTGTAGCGCGTAGTAGCCCCTCGGATGAGCGTCACTGTCGTCATCGGACACCCGCCACCGTTGAGCCCCGTAACATTTACACGACCTAAATTGAACGTTTCACGCCAGCAACATCGCGCCCCGGCCAGCGCTTGGGTACAATTCCACGCTAATTTGATCGAGTATCAGGAACACTTACATGATCGCTTGCCTGCGGCTGTTCACTGCCCTCTGCCTTGCTGCCTTGCTGGCGGCTTGCGCCAGCTCGCCCTCGTCCAGCCTTGGCGACCTTCCACGGACTGCGGATGCCAGTATCGAGCAACTGCTCGAACAGGCCGCCACCGCAGGCAATCCCGAAAAGGCTGCCCTGCTGCGCCTGAGCGCCGCCGACCTGGCCTACCGTCAAGGTAACGCCGACCAGTCCGCGCAAATACTTCAACAGGTTCCAGTGGAACAGCTGAAGCCCGGCCAACAGGTCTTCGCCAGCACCCTGGCGGCGGAACTGGCCATGACTCGCAACCAGCCCAAGGCGGCGCTGACTGCCCTGAGCCATCCAAGCCTGCAACGCCTGGACGAGCTACCCGACGAGCAGCAAGTGCGTACTGGCACTGTCCGCGCCCGCGCCCTCGAAGCCGATGGCCAGACCCTGGCCGCTGTCCGCCAGCGCATCGCCATCGCACCGATGCTCGAAGGTGGCGCCGCCGGTAAAAACCATGAGGCTATCTGGGCACTTATCGCTTCCTTGCCGACCGACCAACTGCAACCGATCACCAACGACGAGCTCGGTGGCTGGATGAGCCTGGCCGTGGCGGTGAAAACCGCGGGCACGCTGGAATTGCAACAGGCTGCCATCGAGCAATGGCGTGCCCAGCACCCGGAACACCCGGCCGCCATTCAACTGCCACTGCCCCTGACCCAGCTCAAGCAACTGGCCAGCCAGCCCGTCAGCAAAATCGCCCTGCTACTGCCCCAGGAAGGCCCGCTGGCCTCGGTGGCCAAGGCCCTGCGCGAAGGCTTCATGGCCGCTCACTATCAGGCTCAACAGGCCGGACAGAAGCCACCGGCCATCGAGTTTTATGACAGCTCGCGCCTGACCTCGCTGGACGACTTCTATCGCAAGGCGCAGGCCGATGGCGTGCAACTGGTTGTCGGCCCACTGGAAAAACCACTGGTCAAACAGCTCAGCGCCCGCCCACAACTGCCCATCACCACACTGGCGCTGAACTACGCCGAAGGCGATCAAGGCCCTGCCCAGCTGTTCCAGTTCGGCTTGGCGGCCGAGGACGAAGCCCGCGAAGTGTCCCGCCGCGCACGGGCCGACGGCCTGCATCGCGCCGCCGTCCTGGTACCAAAAGGCGAATGGGGCGATCGCGTCCTCAAGGCGTTCAGCCAGGACTGGCAAGGCAACGGCGGCACCATCATCGGTGTCGAGCGCGTCGACCAGCCCGTGCAACTGGCCCAGCAAATCGCCGACCTGTTCCAGCTGCGCCAGAGCGAAGGTCGCGCCAAGAGCCTGCAAAGCACCCTGGGCTCCCAGGTCGCCGCACAACCTTCGCGTCGCCAGGACATCGAGTTCATCTTCCTGGCCTCGACCCCGCAACAGGCCCAACAGATCAAGCCCACGCTGAACTTCCAGTACGCGGGCGACGTACCGGTCTACGCCACGTCCCACGTGTACAGCGCCAGCGGCGACCAGAACCAGTACAACGACATGAATGGCATTCGCTTCTGCGATACCCCATGGCTGCTGAACATCAACGACCCGCTGCGCCAGCAAGTGACCGCTCAATGGCCGCAAGCCAATGGCAGCCTGGGCCGCCTGTACGCCATGGGTGTCGATGCCTACCGCCTGGCTCCGCGCCTGGGCCAACTCAAGGCATTGCCTGACAGCACCATCGAAGGCCAATCGGGCAACCTGAGCATGAGCCCGACACAGCGCATTCAACGTCAGCTGCCTTGGGCACAGTTCGTCAACGGGCAGGTCCAGCGCCTGCCAGACACCCAACGTTAATGCCTGACAGGTCACGCCAACAACGCGGGCGAGATGCTGAAAGCCAGGCGCTCCAGCATCTCCAGCAACAGGGTCTGCGCCTCCTGGCGCAGAACTGGCTATGTAAACGCGGTGAGCTTGATCTGGTCATGCTTGACGGCGATACAGTAGTATTCGTCGAAGTCCGCTACAGACAAAACACCCAATGGGGTGGCGCGCTCGGCAGCATCGATGCGCGCAAGCGTCAAAAACTGATTCTCGCCGCGCAGTACTTCCTGCAAAGCGAGTCGCGCTGGGCCGATTCCCCCTGCCGCTTTGATGTAGTTGCCATAGACAGCACCGCAACACACCTGAACTGGCTACGGAATGCCTTTGATAGCTGACCGCTCTCGGGCAAGGCCGCCTTTAACCCAATACTTTTGCTCTTTGCTTTGCGGGCCGCACTTTGCCGTGCCACCAAGCCGCGCCACTTAAGGTCACACAGATGGACATGCAATCCCGAATTCGCCAGCTTTTTCAGGCCAGTATCGATACCAAGCAACAGGCGATGGACGTACTTGCACCGCACATCGAGCAAGCCAGCCAAGTGATGGTCAACGCCCTGCTCAACGAAGGCAAAATGCTTTCGTGCGGTAACGGCGGTTCGGCCGGCGACGCACAGCATTTCTCTTCCGAATTGCTTAACCGTTTCGAGCGCGAGCGCCCGAGCCTGCCAGCCATCGCACTGACCACCGACAGCTCGACGATCACCTCGATCGCCAACGACTACAGCTACAACGAAATATTCTCCAAGCAAATCCGCGCACTGGGCCAACCCGGCGACGTATTGCTGGCGATTTCCACCAGCGGCAACTCGGCCAACATTATTCAAGCGATCCAGGCCGCACATGATCGCGAAATGATTGTCGTAGCATTGACCGGTCGCGACGGCGGCGGCATGGCCTCGCTGCTTTTGCCTGAAGACGTCGAAATTCGCGTACCGGCCAACGTCACCGCACGCATTCAGGAAGTTCACCTGCTGGCGATCCACTGCCTCTGCGACTTGATCGACAGCCAATTGTTCGGGAGTGAAGAATGACCCTTAATCGCCTCGGCCTTGTGGCCCTGACCCTGAGCCTTGCCATCAGCGGCTGCACCTCAATGGTGAGCGCCAGCCGTGAAAGCCCTATTCAAGATGACCGTGGCACTCGTACTTTCGGTAGCAAGATCGACGACTCCCTGATCGAAACCAAGGTCGGCGTGAACGTGGCCAAGGCCAACCCGGACCTGGACCGCAGCTCGCACATCGTCGTGACCAGCTTCAACGGCGTCGTGCTGCTCGCCGGACAAACACCCCGCTCCGATCTCAAGGCCCAGGCCGAACAAGCCGCTGCCGCCGTCCAGCGGGTCAAGACCGTACACAACGAACTGCAAGTGATGCAGCCTTCGTCGTTGCTGGCCCGCAATAACGACGCCTGGCTGACCACCAAGATCAAGGCCCAGATGCTCACCGACCCGAGCATTCCCGGCTCACGCATCAAGGTCGTGACCGAGAATGGCATCGTCTACTTGCTGGGCCTGCTGACCAAGCAGGAAGCCGCCCAGGCGACCAATCTGGTACAGGGTGTTTCCGGCGTACAAAAGATTGTGAAGCTGTTCGAGTACATCGATTGATGTAACCGAACGCCAGGCACAAAAAAGGCGATCCATCCGGATCGCCTTTTTTATTACTTCACCACCTTCAAACTGGGTCGACCGCTTGGGCGCGGCGGCTCGTCATCGGGTGGCGGCTGATCATCTTCCGGCTCGATCTCTTCCTCGTCATCCAGAGGCGATTCCAGATCGAACACCATACCCTGACCATTTTCCCGGGCGTAAATGCCCAGGATCGCGCCCACAGGCACATACAGGGTATGAGGAACACCACCGAAGCGCCCCTCGAAGCTGACCGCCTCGTTATCCATGTGCAGATGACGAACAGCCGCAGGAGAAACGTTCAGAACAATCTGTCCATCACTGGCAAACCCCTGGGGGACCTGCACCGATGGAAACTCGGAATTGACCAGCATGTGCGGTGTGCAGTCGTTGTCCACAATCCACTCATAGAGCGCGCGGACCAAATAAGGTCGACTGGAGTTCATAGCGGCTCCTTAAGCCTTAGCGCATATCGCGTTCGACAGCAGACAGACTCGCCTGGAATGCCTCACGCGCAAACTGGCGCTCCATATAATCAAGCAGCGGCTTGGCAGGCCGCGGCAGTTCGATACCTAGCATCGGTAAACGCCAGAGTATTGGCAATAGGCAACAATCCACCAGGCTTTGTTCATCACTCAGGAAAAAAGGTTTGTCGGCAAATAACGGCGAAACCCCGGTGAGACTTTCACGCAGTTCCTTGCGAGCCTGTACGCGCGCGGGTTCCTTGGTCCGCGAATCCAGAATCAGATCCACCAGGCCACACCAGTCGCGCTGAATGCGATGTATCAGCAGGCGGCTGTTGGCACGCGCCACGGGATAAACCGGCAGCAAAGGCGGATGCGGGTAACGCTCATCCAGGTATTCCATCACCACCGTCGACTCCCACAACGCCAGGTCACGATCGACCAGGGTGGGCAAGCTGCCGTAGGGGTTCACTTCGATCAGTTTTGGCGGCTGACGACCCGCCTCCACACTGATGATCTCGGCGCTGACACCCTTCTCTGCCAGTACGATTCGCACTCGGTGGGAATAGTGGTCGGCGGGGTCGGAGTAACAGGCCAACCGATTGGTCACGCCCATGGCGATCCTCCTCGCTTGTTGAAATTATCGGAGCGGAAAAACGAGCGCGCCCAGAGGGCGCCTCCCGTAACGCCTGGATGACCAGACTCGTTACACTTTCGGAGGCGCCCTTGGGCGCGCGCGGTTAACAGCAATTACTTAAAGCTATATCAATGCACATCTTTCCAGTATTCGCGCTTGAGCAGATAAGCGAATACGAAGAAGAACGCCAGGTACAGCAATACATAGGTACCAATGCGCTGGTGCTCCAGCTTAACCGGGTTAGCCGAGTAAGCGAGGAAGGTTACCAGATTCTTGACCTTCTCATCGAACTGCTCTTCGGTCAGGGCACCGGACTTCGGCACGATGGTCAACTGATCGCACGCTTCATGAGTCAGCGGTGTACCGGTCAGCGGATCATATTGCTTCTTGCCATGCTCGACGACCTGAACCTGTTTGCACCCTACGACCTGGCGACCTTGCAGGCCCACCAGCACGTTAGGCATGCCCACGTTCGGGAACACCTTGTTGTTCACACCCCAAGGGCGCGACGGGTCTTCGTAGAACGATTTCAGGTAGCCGTACAGCCAGTCGGTACCCCGAACACGAGCCACCAGGGTCAGGTCAGGCGGCGCAGCGCCGAACCAGGCCTTGGCGTCTGCCGGCTGCATGCCGATGCTCATGTGGTCGCCGATCTTGGCGCCGGTGAACACCAGGTTCTTCAACATCAGATCGTGAGGAATCCCCAGATCGTCGGCAACACGCTCATAGCGCTGGAACTTGGCACTGTGGCAACCCATGCAGTAGTTGGCGAACGTACGCGCGCCATCTTGCATTGCCGCTTTGTCGGAAACGTCGATATCGACCTTTTCCAGCTCAGGACCGCCCGCCGAAGATGCGAACGAGAACACAGGCATAGCCGCAAGAATCAGTACAGCAAATAGCTTTTTCATCAGCCAGTCACCCTTTCCGGAACCGGTTTGGTCTTCTCGAGCCTGGTGTAGAACGGCATCAGAATGAAGTAGGCGAAGTACAGGAAGGTACATACCTGCGACAGCAGCGTACGACCTGGTGTTGGAGCCAACACACCCAGCACACCCAGAATCACGAACGAAATGCAGAACACCCAGAGCCAGATCTTGCTCAGCCAGCCTTTGTAGCGCATGGATTTGACCGGACTGCGGTCAAGCCAAGGCAGGACAAACAGCACGGCAATCGCGGCACCCATGGCGATGACGCCCAGGAGCTTGTCCGGAACCGCACGCAGGATCGCGTAGAACGGGGTGAAGTACCAGACCGGAGCGATGTGCTCAGGGGTCTTGAATGCGTTCGCCACTTCAAAGTTCGGCTTCTCGAGGAAATAACCGCCCATTTCCGGGAAGAAGAACACGATCGAGCAGAAGATGAACAGGAACACCACGACGCCGACGATATCTTTCACGGTGTAGTACGGGTGGAAGGCAATGCCGTCCAGCGGTACGCCGTTTTCGTCCTTGTACTTCTTGATGTCCACGCCGTCAGGGTTGTTCGAACCGACTTCGTGCAGCGCCAGGACGTGCAACACCACCAGGCCGAGAATCACGATCGGCAAGGCGACTACGTGCAAGGCGAAGAAGCGGTTCAGGGTGATGCCCGAAATCAGGTAGTCACCACGGATCCACTGGGTCAGGTCGTCGCCGATGACCGGGATCGCACCGAACAGCGAGATGATCACCTGCGCACCCCAGTAGGACATCTGGCCCCAAGGCAGCAGGTAGCCCATGAAGGCCTCCGCCATCAGCGCCAGGTAGATCAGCATGCCGAACACCCACACCAGCTCACGCGGCTTCTGGTACGAACCGTAGAGCAGGCCACGGAACATGTGCAGGTAAACCACGATGAAGAATGCCGAAGCACCGGTGGAGTGCAGCAGACGCAGGATCGAGCCGTACTCGACGTCGCGCATGATGTATTCGACGGAGGCGAACGCCTCTTCCGCCGACGGGGTGTAGCTCATGGTCAACCAGACGCCAGTTACGATCTGGTTAACCAGAACCAGCAGCGCCAGGGAGCCAAAGAAGTAGAAGAAGTTGAAGTTCTTCGGGGCGTAGTACTTGCTGAGATGGTCTTCCCACATTTTGGTGGCGGGAAAGCGCGCATCAACCCAATCCATGAACTTGCTCATCACGCTTTCTCCGTATCGACGCCGACGACAATGATGTCATCCGACTCATAGGAATGCGGGGGAACTGGCAGGTTCAAAGGCGCAGGCTGCGACTTGAAGACACGGCCAGCCAGATCGTAGTGGGAACCGTGGCAAGGGCAGAAATACCCCCCTACCCATTTCGGACCAAGATCCGCTGGCGCCACTTCTGGACGGAAAGTCGGAGAACAGCCCAGGTGCGTGCAAATACCGATCAGCAGCAGAACCTCTGGCTTGATCGAACGCGTCTTGGGATCCACATAAGTCGGTTGTACCGAGCTCTTGGAGTCCGGATCGGAGAGTTCACCCTCGATCTTTGTAAGATTCCCCAAAATTTCCTGGGTACGGCGGACGATAAACACCGGCTGACCGCGCCATTCAGCAATCATTTGCTGACCTGGTTCGATTTTGCTGACATTCACTTTCACCGGTGCACCTGCGGCCTTCGCCTTGGCACTGGGAAACCACGACCCCACGAACGGGACCGCAGCCCCCACCGCTCCTGCAGCACCCACCACGGATGTGGCTGCTACCAGAAAGCGACGCCGGCCTGCATTCACGCCGTCATTGCTCATTCAGTCCTCTCCCATCAGCTTTGTGGCCTGTTAAATCAGGCATCTACTAAGTAAAAATCTGAACTTATAAAAATTTTGCCGAATGGTAATGAAAAGCCCCAATTCTGACAAGGTAATTACCACCCGGCACAACCGCCAAGCCTTGTAGTATAGGGCCTCTACGGATGTGGCAAGTTGTCACACCACAAATCTTCGCCCATAAAAAACGCCCAGCTCCGCGAGGAGACTGGGCGCTTTGAACGCGAGAGCGAATTAACGCTTCGAGTACTGCGGACGCTTACGCGCTTTACGCAGACCAACTTTCTTACGTTCAACTTCACGAGCATCGCGAGTCACGAAGCCAGCTTTGCGCAGAGCGCCACGCAGGGTTTCGTCGTACTGCATCAGAGCGCGAGTGATACCGTGGCGGATTGCGCCAGCCTGACCACTTACACCACCACCGATCACGGTGACGTAGATGTCGAACTTCTCGACAGTCTCAGTCAATTCCAGCGGCTGACGAACTACCATGCGGGCAGTTTCGCGACCGAAGAAATTATCCAGCGAACGGTTGTTGATGGAGATGTTACCAGTACCCGGACGCAGGAAAACGCGTGCGGTTGCGGTCTTGCGACGGCCAGTGCCGTAATTTTGAGTCGCCGACATAATGAACTATTCCGTTAAAACTTCAGTTCTTGGGGCTGCTGAGCAGTATGAGGGTGAACAGCGCCCGCATAGACTTTCAGCTTACGATACATGTCGCGACCCAGTGGGTTCTTAGGCAGCATGCCTTTAACCGCGGTCTCGATCACGCGCTCAGGGGCTTTAGCGATCAGCTTTTCGAAGTTGATCGACTTGATGCCGCCCGGAAAACCGGAGTGAGAGTAGTAGATTTTGTCGGTGGTTTTAGCACCGGTTACACGAATCTGCTCGGCGTTGATAACGACGATGTAGTCGCCGGTGTCAACGTGAGGCGTGTACTCAGCTTTATGCTTGCCACGCAGACGGCTCGCGATTTCGGTGGCCAGACGACCCAGGGTCTGACCTGCAGCGTCGACGACAAACCAGTCGCGCTGTACTGTTTCCGGTTTAGCAGTAAAAGTTTTCATTCTTTATAGCCTCAGGGGCCGCCCTGTAAATTAGACGGCGGATCTTACTGAATAGTGCGTACTTTGACAAGTCAAAGGCAGCCGGGTACAGACGCTATCGGGGGCTCGGGTCGGCGCGTCCGTTCAACGGCAAGATTCTTCGGCGGCGGCGCATCACTTCCACTGCAGAAAGAGGTGCGCAATTATGCAGATTGCGAAAAATTTTTCAACCTGCTTTTATGATTGTTTTGCCAAGGGAGCACCCGATGGACTATCGCCAGCTAGGCCGCACCGACCTGAAAGTGAGCGGCATCTGCCTCGGAACCATGACCTGGGGCGAGCAAAACAGCGAGGCTGAAGCCTTCGCGCAGATTGAACGAGCCAAAAGCGCCGGAATCAATTTCATCGACACCGCGGAGATGTACCCGGTACCGCCCAAGGCCGAAACCTACGCCAGCACCGAGCTCTACATCGGCAACTACTTCAAACGCCACGGCGATCGCGCCGACTGGGTCCTGGCCAGCAAGATCGCGGGACCGGGCAATACCATCGACTACATCCGCGACGGCCATCTCAAACACAATCGCGAACACATCGCCCAAGCCCTGGATGCCAGCCTCAAGCGCCTGCAGACCGACTGGATCGACCTCTACCAGTTGCACTGGCCGGAGCGCAGCACCAACTTTTTTGGCCAGTTGGGCTACACACACAAGAGCGAAGTCAACCTGACACCGCTCGAGGACACCCTTGAGGCGCTGGACGAACAGGTCAAGGCCGGCAAGATCCGCCACATCGGCCTGTCCAACGAAACCCCATGGGGCACCATGCGCTTCCTCGCCCTGGCCGAAGCCCGCGGCTGGCCACGAACGGTCTCGATCCAGAACCCCTACAACCTGCTCAACCGCAGCTTTGAAGTGGGCCTGGCGGAAATCGCCATTCGCGAACAGTGCGGATTGCTCGCCTACTCGCCGCTGGCGTTCGGCCTTCTCTCAGGCAAGTACGAAGGTGGGGCTCGCCCGGCAAAAGGCCGCCTGAGCCTCTACAGCCGTTTCAGCCGCTATTTCAACCCGCAGTCGGAAGCCGCGTGCAGTCGTTATGTGGCACTGGCCCGCGAGCACGGCCTGGACCCGGCACAAATGGCCCTGGCGTTCGTCAACCAGCAACCGTTCGTCACCAGCAACATCATCGGCGCAACGACACTGGAACAACTGGACAGCAACATCGCCAGCTTCGACCTGAAACTGTCCGACGAAGTGCTGGCGGGGATCGAGGCGATTCACAAGGATCACCCGAACCCTGCACCCTGATTGACCTTTAGATGATGATCATTCCCACGCTCCCGCGTGGGAATGCGTCCCGTGGCGCTCTACGTCACAGCATCAACGGCGGACGCAAGGCGTCCATGGCAGCGCTCCCACGCAGAGCGCGGGAACGCTCAACACCGAATCAAAGCGACCGCGCAATGATCTCCTTCATGATTTCATTGGTCCCGGCATAGATCCGCTGCACGCGCGCATCCGCCCACGCCCGGGCAATCGGGTATTCCCACATAAAGCCGTAGCCGCCATGCAGTTGCACGCACTCGTCGAGCACCTTGCATTGCAGGTCGGTGCCCCAATACTTGGCCATCGCCGCCGTCGGCACGTCGAGCTTGCCTTGCAGGTGCAGTTCCAGGCAGCGGTCGACGAAAACCCGGCCAATCTGGATCTCGGTGGCCATTTCCGCCAGCTTGAAGCGGGTGTTCTGGAAGTCGGCGATCGACTTGCCGAACGCCTTGCGCTCGCGGGTATAGTCCAGCGTCCACTGCAGCGCCGCCTCGGCCGAGGCCAGGCCACCGACGGCCACCGTCAGGCGCTCCTGTGGCAGCTCTTGCATCAGGTAGGCAAAACCCATCCCGGCTTGCCCCAACAGGTTCTCCTTGGGAATCCGCACGTCCTGGAAGAACAGCTCGGAGGTGTCCTGGGCCTTCATGCCGACCTTTTCCAGACGTTTGCCCTTGTCGAAGCCCGGGGTGTCGGCTTCCACCAGGAACAGGCTGGTGCCCTTGGCCCCGGCCTTGGGATCGGTCTTGGCCACGACAATCACCAGGTCCGCGAGAAAGCCGTTGGTGATAAAGGTTTTCGAGCCGTTGATCACGTATTCGTCACCGTCCAGCACTGCAGTGGTTTTCACCCCTTGCAGGTCGGAACCGGCACCGGGTTCGGTCATGGCGATGGCCGTAACCATTTCCCCCGAGACCAGCTTGGGCAGGTATTTGTGTTTCAGGGCTTCACTGCCGTAATGCAGGATGTACGGCGCCACGATGTCCGAATGCAGGGAGAAGCCGATGCCGGTCAGCCCCAGCCGTCCCACCTCCTCGATGACCACCGCACTGTAGAGAAAATCCGCACCGAGGCCGCCGTACTCTTCCGGCAGATGGGAGCACAGCATCCCCGCCTCCCCTGCCTTGTTCCAGAGCTCACGGTCGATGTAACCCTGCTTTTCCCATTGAGCATGAAAGGGCACGGCCTCTTTTTCGAGGAAGGTTCGTACGCTGTCGCGAAACAGTTCGTGCTCGGAGCTGAACAAGGTTCTTGGAATCATCGGGGCACCTGTGATTATTGTTGGCCGAAAATTGAATCCCAGAGCCTAAGCCCCACGCCCGGAACAGGACACTGGACACATCAGCCAAAAAATAAGACGATCCAGCCGCTTGGTGACCACTTTCCCCTATAAGAATAAATTGAATTATGTCTATCCAACCCTCCTCGCCCTTGCGGCGAGTCAGTATCCTGGCTATCGACCGGGTTTTTGCCTACACCCTCATGCAGGCCAAGGATTTCTTCCACCTGGCCAGCCTGCGCTACGGCAAACAACAGGGTCATGGCCTGACTCCCGGATTCGAAACCCGCGTGGTCAGCCCCGACGGCAAACCCGTCAACAGCTTCAGCGATGTGCTGATGCCGGTGGACGGCGGCCTGGAAAACACTGACATCATCATCCTCCCGGCCTTCTGGGACGATTTCGACACCCTGTGCCAACGTTATCCACAAGTGCTGCCATGGTTGCGCGAGCAACACGCCCGTGGCGCGGTGCTCTGCGGCGAGGCCACCGGGGTGTTCTGGCTGGCCGAAGCCGGATTGCTCGATGGCAAGGAAGCAACCACCTACTGGCGCTTTTTCAACGCCTTCGAGGAACGCTTCCCCAATGTCCAGCTCAACAAGGACAAGCACCTGACCGACGCCGACAACCTGTACTGCGCCGGCGGCACCACCTCGGCCTGCGACCTCTATATCTACCTGATCGAGCGTTTCTGCGGCGCCAACGTGTCCCAGGCCGTGGCCCGTGACATCCTGTATGAAGTGCAGCGCAGCTATTCTCCCGGCCGCATTGGCTTCGGCGGACAGAAGCTGCATCAGGATGTGATCATCCTGCAGATCCAGCACTGGCTTGAAGAGCACTTTGCCGACAAGTTCCGCTTCGAAGACGTCGCCCGTGAACACGGCATGAGCATCCGCAACTTCATGCGCCGCTTCCAGACCGCCACCGGCGACAAGCCGCTGCACTACCTGCAACGGTTGCGCATCGAAACGGCCAAGGGCCTGCTCTCGGGCAGCCGCAAGAGCATCAAGACCATCAGCTACGAAGTCGGCTACGACGACGCGAGCTTCTTCGCCCGGCTGTTCCGCCAGCACACCGAACTGTCGCCGAACCAGTATCGGCAGCAGTTTCAGCAGGCTGCATAGCCGAACACCAACCGAATGCGGGAGCGAGCCTGCTCGCTTCCACATAGAATCTTGCGCCGTCCACTCAGTTCTTTCACTGTGTATTTTCCTGCGCAAAAAGCGGAATACAGAGCGTCGGAGAACCCAACCCTGCCCACAGACGCAGCCCCTTAAAAACTTCAACATCTTCCCTGCAAACACCATCAGGGAAGATCAACCATGACTATCGGATCAAGCTACAACTACCCTTCATACATCGCCAAGGAGGCCGCCCGAACAAAGCGCTCGGTTAAAAATACATGGGCGGCTCGCTTTCCCAATCCGCCGGATTTGTGCTTTGACTATCGTGCACTGGTAGAACAGGAAAACGGCATCGCCAGGGCAACTGACCCGCAACATAAAATCTGCATCATCGGCGCCGGCGTCACAGGCCTGACCGCCGCCAGAGAACTCTATCGCTGCGGCTTTACCCATATCACTCTCATCGAACAATCCAGACGCATCGGCGGCAGGCATCTGACCGTTCCCGGCAGCCGAAACTCGGCAGCAAGCCATACACCGTTTGAAATGGGCGCCATGCGTATGCCCTTCTTCAACCGGGCGGATGAGCCACCGACAGAAGGTCGGTCGCTGATGGCTTACTACGCCAATCAATTTGAATTGGCGCTTTCAGACTTCGCCAACCCCGGTAGCCAATGGGTTAACTCGACAGGCATCTATCTCCGGGAGGGCAGCATGGGCGGCGGATCAGCGCCGCAAATGTTGATATGGAAAAACGAAGACGGCGTTACACCGCCTCCCGGCGATGAATTGCAAAAGGTTTATTCCAAGTGGAAAGCCTTTGCCGATCGCATGACCCGCCACGTTGCTGAGCTCTATGCGAGCCAGGAATGGGAAGCCATATGGGCTTCTATCGTTGAAAAATACGAGAGTGTCTCGTTCCGCGACCTGGTCAGCATGCCAGCACTGGAAGCTTGGGATGGCCGCTCACCCGGGGATTTCGGCGGAATGGGAATGTCTGCGCAAGAGTCCGCAATTTTTTACGCGATAGGTATAGGTGACGGTAGCTGGGGAGCTTTTTACGACGTCTGCTGCCTCTACCCTCTGCGTACTGCAATTTTCGGTTTCAGCAGCCAATTGCAACTGATCCATGGTCGAGTGGACTCAAACGGCGATCCACTGGATTCGCCCTACCTGAATAGCGAAGCCGTTTTTGACTCAATGGGGCAGAGTTTCGACAGGCCCCGCTACATCGGCCTCGCCGCTTTGGACGAATGCCTGCTGTTTGTGAAAACCGACGAAACCGGAAAGTCCTTCTACGAACATTGCCTCGAAAGAAGCAATGGGCTTCTCACCGACTCATCCGTCACAAAACTGGAAAAGCTGCCCAATCAAAAAATACGCGTCTATCACAACTCGAAACACAGTCAACCCGAGCAAATCCAGGAGCAATTTGATGACTTTGACTCGGTCATCATGACACTACCCTCCTGGCTGATTGAAACTCGAATCAAGCTCGAAAACTTCACCCGGGAGATGCTGCCTTTCGAGACGATTAACGCCTACAAAACCGCACACTGGGAAACTAGCTGCAAAGTGTTTGCACCGCTGAAAAAATCATTTCTCTCGAAAAACAAAAACATCCCGCAAGCCATCGTAACCGACAGCTTTATCCACGATGTCTATACCTACCGCTACAACGACAATTACAGCTATGACTGCATCCTGCTGAGTTACACCTGGGAAGATGACGCAACCAAGCTCGCTTCATTCAGCGATAAGGAGCTGGTATCAAAATGCGCCGAAGAGCTGGATCGCATACTCATGAACTCTGCCAACGTCCAGGAAAAAATCTCTCCCTACATCGGCATTGATCAAGCGGTGGTTCAGCGCTGGATCACTGATAAAAATGCTCTGGGCTGTGCCAAGCTTTACCGACCGGGCACCTACTACGATGCCGTCGGCCTGATGAAGTACAACCGGGACCTTGCTCATGTATCAGGCTTGTATTTGTCCGGTGAGTCATTTTCCGTCGATGCCGGTTGGACGGAGCCATGTTTTCGCGGTGCTGTCGATGCAGTGATTCATATCTGCAACAAAACCACCGCGACCTTCAATGGCGGATTTTCCTTGAGCGACTACCCGCACTACCAACTCAAAATCTGATCACATCCCCGTTCCAGAGCCATGCACGCAATACATGGCTCCACCTCTCGCGCCGGCTACCCACCGCCATCAAACATCATTCTGATCCATTTTCGGACAAGGACTACGACCTAAACGGAAGTAGCTGACTTACACCAAACTCCTGATTCCCCTCTTATACACACGCCATTTAACAGTTTGAAAAACAATAAAAAGAGGAACGACGGAATGACTGAGCCAACAAGCCCTGTTCGTGTAGCAGTCGTGCAATTCGATCCACAAGTCGGCATCGAGAAATGTGTAGGTAATCTGCGTCGCAGCCTGGAGTTGGCGCTTGAAGCGGTAAATGGCGGTGCAAATCTCATCGTTCTGCCCGAGCTTTCCAATACCGGCTATTTCTTCAGCAATCGACAGGATGCCTTCGCCCACGCCGAAGCGGTTCCCGACGGGCCAAGCATGCAGTGCTGGATCGACTTCGCCCGCGAACACAACGTTTACCTCGTGGCCGGTCTGGCCGAACGCGACGGCATGCGACTATTCAACACCGGCGTCCTGGTGGGACCAGACGGTTTTATTGGCAAGTACCGCAAAGCCCATTTGTGGAATCTGGAGAAGCTCTGGTTCACCCCCGGCGACCTGGGCTTCCCGGTTTTCGACACACCGATCGGCCGCATCGGGCTGTTGATCTGCTGGGACATCTGGTTCCCGGAGGTGCCACGGATCCTCGCCCAGCAAGGCGCAGACATCATTTGCAGCCTGAACAACTGGGTCTGGACACCACCGCCGCTGTTCGACGATGCCGGTAAGTGCATGGCGTCGTATCTGACGATGACCGCCGCTCACGTCAACAACGTGTTTATCGCTGCCGCCAGCCGGATCGGCGAGGAGCGCGGCGCGCGCTACCTGGGTTGCTCGTTGATTGCCGGAACCAACGGCTGGCCGATTGGCGCCGTGGCTTCGGCAGACAGGCAGGAAATCCTGTTTGCCGATGTCGACCTGACCAGCTCCCGCAGTGCGCCCATCTGGAACAACCTGAACGATCTGCATCGCGATCGCCGAGCCGATCTTTACGATCAGATGCTCGGCTACACACAACACCCTTGCCTCCCACGTTGATCAGGAGGCCTATCGCATGGAAGTTACAACCGACAAAAACCAACCATCGCGCAAATCACCGATTGATACAGCCGTCGCCCTGCTAATGATCGGCGCGACATTGCTGATCGTCTGGCTTTCTTTCAGCAACCGGACTTTTTGGGGAGCGCATTGGCCCGGGTACGGCGACATGGTATCGCTGCTACCCGAACCGAGTGCCTGGTTGCGTTGGGTGTTAGGTGACATCAGCGAGGTGGCTTTCTACAAGCACGAGTTCGCCTCGATCGGTCTGCTGGCGGGCGCTTATCTGGCTTACTGGGCGAATCGAACGGGAAAGTCCTGGCAAGGGTTTGCCATCTCCTATGGAACGGGACTTTGGCCCTGGCTGGTCACCAGTTCGTTGCTCGGGCTGCTGCTGAGCAATCTGCTGTGGGGCTGGACGGTGACAGCCACAACCTGGCAACCCACATTCGTAGCATTCGTCTCGCTGCCAGCGGCGATGGTGCTGATGTTTGGCGGAGGCTGGAAGGTCACGATCAACGGCGCACTCATGGGCGCCATATTCGTCACACCGATGTGCCTGCTGATCGTCAACTACGTGTGCCAACCGCTGGCCTTGCCTGCAGTGATTGGCAATGTGCTGGGCATGGCGGTTGCCAGCGTCCTGGCGTTTCTGTTCTGCCGCTATTGGCCGAACCTGGTGAAATCCAGGTCGTCGGAAACACCACCCGCCTCGATCGCTCCCCCCAAGGCGCCCGACTATGGCGTCATCTGGAGCCTGCGCCGGATTCTGGCGGACTTTTCCGAAGCACCGTTCTTCGGCAATGAACTGGCCAGCCTTGGCCTGATACTGGGTGCATTGCTGGCGTACAGTTTGAACCCATCAAGCCCCGCGTACGGATCGGGCCTGTTGCTGCACATCATTGGCGCGCAGGCATTAGCCTCGGCCATCGGAGTGCTGATCTGGCGTCGACAATGGATGTTGCGCGGCTGGTATCCCACTTACATCCCGCTGGTTTCAGTGGTGCCTGCGGCGATCCTGGCCTATGGCGGCAGCTGGCAGATTATTGTCTCAAGTGCACTGCTGGGGGCATTGCTCGCACCACCGCTGGCCAGTGTGATTGCCAGGAAATTACCGGCCGACATGCACGCCTACATCGCCAATGTACTGTCGATGGCCATCAGCACACTGCTGATCGTGCCGCTGATCGGTTTTCTGATCGCTGATTAATGCCCCAGCCATTCGGCTGTATCGCGGCCTCAATAGCGGATACAGCCACTTTTCATTACAAACAAGCGAGGTATCCCATGGACCTGCCCAAACTGTCCATCGCGGCACTTGGCGGCACGGTAAGCATGCAAGCGAGCAATGCCGGTGAAGGCGTCATCCCGACCGTCAGCGGCGAAGCCTTGCTGACTTCCATACCGGAACTGACGACACTGGCCGGAATCACCGTCGAGACCCTCGGCCTGCTGCCCAGTGCGTCCCTGGATTTCGAGTTTTTGCTGAACGTATTGTCCTGGGCTGAGTTTCAGGTCAAACAGGGCGCCGTTGGGGTCGTGATAACCCAGGGCACCGATACCCTCGAAGAAGCCGCGGTGTTTTTGGATTACCTGTGGCCCTACGACACCCCCTTGGTGCTGACCGGTGCCATGCGTTCCGCAGCGCAGCCAGGTGCCGATGGACCGGCCAATCTGCTGGATGCATGTCGCGTTGCCTTGGCGCAGAACAGCCGGCAGCGTGGTGTCCAGGTCGTAATGAACGGACAGATTCATCAAGCGTGCAGCGTACGCAAAACCGATTCGCTGGCATTGCAGGCGTTTTCCTCTCCGGTCGTGGGGCCCGCGGGCCTACTGCTGGAAGACCGTGTTCGCTACCTGCGCCCGCCGGGGCCGCGCACGGTGTTACCGTTGCCGCAACAGACCACACAGAAGGTTGCGCTACTTGAGGCCTCACTTTCGGCCGACACCCTGCTACTGGAAAATATTCTCGCACTCGATTACGACGGGCTGGTGATCGGCGGTTTCGGCGCCGGCCACATCTCGCAGCGCTGGGCTACAACGATTGAGCATATTGCCAAACGAATCCCCGTAATCATTGCGACCCGAACCGGCTCCGGCTCCACCGCACGTGCCTCTTACGGTTTTGGCGGTAGTGAAATGGACTTGATCCGCAAGGGGGCATCGATGGCGGGTTTTCTATGTCCGCGAAAAGCCAGAATTCTGCTTTGGTTGCTGCTTGGTTGCCAACGGCAGCACGAGCTTGCGCAGTATCTCAACGAAGACATTTGACTTCAAAACAATGTACAAACCTGCGGTCGGAGGATTTGCGCTGACAAAAAAGGGCCTGCAATGCAGGCCCTTTTTTATTTTCCGAAACGCCCTACGGCTTGTGCGCCCGCGACAGGAACTCGTGGGACTGCATTTCCAGCAGGCGACTGAGGGTGCGCTGGAACTCGAAGTTCAGGCGACCGCCGGTATAGAGGTCCTTGAGTTCGACTTCAGCGGAAATGATCAGCTTGACGTTACGGTCGTAGAACTCGTCGACCATGTTGATGAAACGCCGGGCGATGTCATCGGTGGTAACGCTCATCTGCTCTACGCCGCTGAGCAGCACGGCGTGGAAGATCTTGCCGAGTTCGATGTAGTCGTTCTGGCTGCGCGGACCGTCGCACAGTTCGCGGAAGTCGAACCAGGCAACGTCGTCGCAGGTGCGCAAGGCGCGAATCTCGCGGTTCTCGATCATCAGCACGTCGTTCTCGACCGCGGCCGTGCATTCCGGCGTCAGCGCGCGGAAACTCTTGCGCAGGCTTTCGTGGGACGCTTCGTCGAGCGGGAAGTGGAACAGCTCCGCTTGCTCCAGGTGACGCAGACGGTAGTCGACACCGCTGTCGACGTTGACGATGTCGGTATTCTGCTTGATCAACGCGATGGCCGGCAGGAATCGCGCGCGCTGCAGACCGTCCTTGTACAGGCCGTCCGGCACGATGTTCGACGTGGCCACCAAGGTCACGCCGTTCTTGAACAGTTCTTCCATCAGGGTGCCGAGGATCATCGCGTCGGTAATGTCGGACACGAAGAACTCATCGAAACAGATCACCCGCGCCTCATTGGAAAAGCGCTTGGCGATGATGGTCAGCGGGTTTTTCTCGCCGCCCAGGGTCTTCATCTCTTCGTGCACACGCTTCATGAAGCGGTGGAAGTGAGTACGGGACTTTTCCTTGAACGGCAGCGCTTCGTAGAAGGTGTCGACCAGGTAAGTCTTGCCGCGACCTACGCCGCCCCAGAAGTACAGGCCCTTGACCGGCGCCTGGTCCTTTTTGCCAAACAGCTTGCCGAGCAGGCCCGGCTTGCTCTGCGAAGCCGCGACCAGATCGTCGTACAGGCGCTGCAAATGACGCACAGCAGTTTCCTGGGCCGCGTCGTGGAAGAACTCCGGGCGTTTCAGATCAGCTTGATATCGTTCTAGGGGCGTCATAATTCGTTAGCAAGGCAACAAAAACGGGCCGACACTGTAGCGACGGCCCTGAAGAATGGCAATCGGCCCTTGGTCGGGCCGAGCCGCTGGTTATTCCTGTACGGGCGTCAGAGCAACCCGCAGGGCGTCGATAGCGACGTCTCGCGCAGCACTGTCCGCGAAGGCCGGGCTGTCGCCGACGCACTCGCCTTCCAGCCAGACACTGAAGCTCAGGTCTTCACTGCGCACATCCAGCGCCTGGCCGGATTGCAGCTGCTTGGTCACCTGACCTGCGGTTTTACCGTCGGCGAAGTGACGCGACAACAGCAGTTGCTCGCCATCAGCGGCCAGCAGACGGAAACGGAAACTGCCGTCCTCTTCACGAAAGCTGACAAAGCGCGCGGCTTTCACGGTTTTCTTCTTGGTGGTCGCCGCCACCTGCGTCTGGTTGACGAAGGAACGCAGGCCGACCGCCTCACGCAGTTCATTCAGGAACGGCGTGGCGACCGCACGGGCCTTTTTCGCACCGATCTGCAGAATGTCTTCCAGGTCCGATGGACGCTCCATCAGCTTGTAGTATCGATCGCGGGACTCGCCCAACTCGCTGTCGAGCAGCTGGAACAGACGGCTCTTCGCCTCACCCCAGCCCAGGCCCTGCAACAGTTCGCTGCGGAACTCGTCGGCCTGCGCCGGAGTGGCAAAGGCCTGGAACAAGGTGAACAGGTGCGAGTTGTCCGGGTCCTTGGCTTCGCCCGGGGCGCGGGAGTCGGTGACGATCCGCGAAATCGCGTCCTTCATTTCCTTGGCGCTTGAGAACAACGGAATAGTGTTGTCGTAGCTTTTCGACATCTTGCGGCCGTCGAGGCCCGGCAAGGTGGCGACGCTCTCTTCGATCAACGCCTCGGGCATGGTGAAGAACTCTTTGCCCTGGCCAAACAGATGGTTGAAACGCTGGCCGATGTCGCGGGCCATTTCCACGTGCTGGATCTGATCGCGGCCGACCGGCACCTTGTGCGCGTTGAACATCAGAATGTCCGCCGCCATCAGCACCGGGTAGCTGTACAGGCCCATGGTGATGCCGGCATCCGGGTCTTCCCCGGTTTCGACGTTCTTGTCCACCGACGCCTTGTAGGCGTGCGCACGGTTGAGCAGGCCCTTGGCCGCGACGCAGGTCAACAACCAGGTGAGCTCGGGAATTTCCGGGATATCGGACTGGCGGTAAAAGGTGACCCGCTCCACATCCAGGCCACCGGCCAGCCAGGTCGCGGCGATTTCCAGACGCGAGCGCTGGATGCGCAGCGGGTCATCGCACTTGATCAGGGCGTGGTAGTCGGCCAGGAAGTAGAACGAATCGGCATTGCTGTCACGGCTGGCGACGATTGCCGGGCGGATCGCGCCGGCGTAGTTGCCCAGGTGCGGAGTGCCGGTGGTGGTGATACCGGTGAGGATGCGCGTACGAGTAGTCATGGGTAATCGCTTATCTGACTGCAATCAATTCGAAAGGCGCGGCAGGATCAGATCCTTGAGATCGGTCAGCTTGCCGTGAAAAAAGTGTCCGCATTCTGCCACTTTCAGCAGCTCATGGGGGCGATCAAGGGCCTCGGACCAGTCGTAAACCAGCTGCGGATCGATGACTTCGTCGGTTTCCGGCTGGATCAGCGTCAGCGCACAGCGCTGCGGCAACTGATCCTGATCACCCAGGCGCATCACCGCCGGAGCCACCATGAACAGCCGATCCAGGGTTTCACCCTTGGCTTCCAGGCGTCCGCCGAGGCTGGCCGCGACAAACCCGCCGAAGGAAAAACCGAGCAGCGTCATCGGCAAGTCAGGGTGTTTGGCGCGAAACCACTCGGCCGCGGCTTGCGCGTCGTCGACTTCACCGCTGCCCATGTCATGGCTGCCGGCGCTGGCGCCCACACCTCGATAATTAAAACGTAATGTGATCAGACCGGCATCACGGGCAGTGCGCTGCAAGGTCGACACGACTTTATTGAGCATGGTGCCACCCTGCACCGGGTTGGGATGGCAGATCAGCGCCAGGCCGCGTGGCTGCTCGTTGTCCAGGTAAAGGGCCTCGAGCTGGCCGACCGGGCCATCAATCACTACAGGGGTTTCACGCATCAGCAAGGAAGGAACTCCGTGACCTCGAATCGGGTCGACTCGTCTAGCAAATTGTCTGTGCCAATCTATTGCGAGTGAATCGCGGTATACAGCGCAGGTTCGAGCCGTTAACGTAAAGCAAAGCCGTTTATAGAGGAAGGACTCGTGGAACACTCGCTCTTAGTTTGGTTGTTGCCGACTCTTGCCCTGGTTGCCGGTGTCGCCATTGGATTCCTGGTTGCTCGCCTGCTGCCCAATGCCGTGCCTAACAGCACGCAACGACAGTTGGATGACATCCAGGAACGTTTTGACAGCTATCAGAATGAAGTGGTCACCCACTTCAACAGCACCGCAATGCTGGTGAAGAAACTCACTCAGAGCTATCAGGAAGTGCAAGACCACCTCGCCGAGGGCGCCAACCGCCTGGCCCTGGACGAGCAGACTCGCCAACGCCTGCTGGCGGCCCTGCAGGCCGATGCCGTGCAAACGCCACGGGAGCGCCTGACGCCGCCGCGCGACCAGGAACCGCCTCGCGACTACGCCCCCAAAACGCCGAATGCACCGGGCATGCTCGATGAGCACTACGGCCTGAAAAAGTAATCAGGTTTCGCGCAATACAAAAAGCCCGCCCGATCTGTTGAGGATCGGGCGGGCTTTTTTACGCCTGGGGTTCAGTCAGGCACTTGCGGGTATTACTGGACCTGGCCGTACTGCTGACCTGGGATCGCCTTGAGGTTGACCTCGACACGACGGTTCTGCGCACGACCATTGGAATCAGCGTTGCTGGCAACGGCATTATCCGGACCGGCACCACGGGCGCTCAGGTTGGCACCGCTCACGCCCTGGGACGTCAGGTAGGTGGCCACGCTCTGGGCACGACGCTGGGACAGGTCCATGTTGTGCTGGCGACTGCCGGTGCTGTCGGTGTAGCCGACGATCTCGATCTGGTTCTGGCTGAACTCTTTCAGGGAGCCCGCCAGATTGTTCAGCGGCTGGTAGAAGCTTGGTGCGATATTCGCCGAATCGGTCGCGAACGTGATGTTGCCCGGCATGATCAGCTTGATCTGATCGCCCTGGCGCTGCACTTCAACACCGGTGTTGGCCATGCTGGCGCGCAGTTTCTTTTCCTGCTGGTCGGCGTAGTAGCCATAACCGGCGGCGGAAGCACCGACCACGGCAGCGCCGATCAGCGCGCCCTTGCCACGGTTGTCGTGGTTGATGGCCGCACCCGCCAGGGCACCTGCCAGCGCACCCAGGCCGCCGTATTTGGCGGTCTTGCTCATGCCCGTGGAGCCGCCGTCGGCCTGACCCTGGTTGTCATAGGTGTTAGGGGACGCACAGCCAGACAACAAGGCCACGGCAGTAGCGACAATAATCAAACGACGCGAGGTGAACATGGAAAGCTCCTACTTTTTTACATTCTGTGGTGCAACGGACGTTGGCAATAGACCCTTGCGGAAGTTGGAACACAGCGACCGACAAAAATTCCGTGGCCGCCTCCAACACCAGGGGACCTAGGCTCGTACAAATGGATTGTCACGCATTTCATCACCCAGGCGGGTATCCGGACCATGTCCGGTTACTACCGTTGCCTCTTCATCGAGGGTGTACAGGCGCTGCTTGATCGAGCGCACGATAGTCGCCTGATCACCGCCCCACAAGTCCGTACGCCCTACCCCGCGCCGAAACAGCGTGTCACCGGCAATCAGCAGCTTGGCCTCGGAAAACCAGAAGCTCATGGAACCCGGCGTATGCCCCGGCGTGTGCAACGCCACGCCACAACCGCAGGCCAGCTCCTCATCATCGGCCAGCCAGCGATCCGGCGGCGGCACCGGCGTATAGGGCACCCCGAACATGCCGCACTGCATCTCCAGATTGTCCCAGAGGAACTGATCTTCCTTGTGCAGGTGCAAGGTGGCGCCGGTTTTCTCCTTCAACTGACCGGAGGCCAGGAAGTGATCCAGGTGCGCATGGGTATGAATGATACTCACCACCTTCAACCCCAAGGCCTCCAGCCGCGCCAGAATCAACTCATGATTGCCACCCGGGTCGACGACAATCGCCTTTTTAGTGATCGGATCGCCGATGATCGTGCAGTTGCACTGCAACGGCCCGACGGGAAAGGTTTCGCGGATAAGCGCGGGTTTTGCGGCGTCCATGGAGACTCCTGAAGAGTGGATCGCCCATTTTGACCCAGGTCGTAATGGAATGGCGATACCTGGCAGGCAACCCCGGACAAAGAGCGGTCATTTGATCTTTTTTTGAGAATCAATGATTCGAATTGCCGATCGGGTTCCGGCACCCTTCCGGCTCTTTGACCAAGGTACGAATTTTATGAGTATGTCGAGTAAATGGATGGCGGGTATTGCACTGAGCAGCGTGCTGCTGACCGGTTGCGTCTCGAAAGTGACGGAACAGGAGCAATACTCCGGCTTCCTGCCTAACTACGAAGGCCTGCAAGAGACTACCTCGCCAAGTGGCCAGAAAGTGCTGCGTTGGGTAGCGCCTGGCTTCAAGCCTGAGGCGTACTCCACGGTGGTATTCGACCAACTGGAACTGTATCCTGAGCCGAAGCCGACCGACCGGGTCAGCCTGAGCACCCTGAAAGACCTGCAATTCATGGCGAACGAAAGCACCAGGAATACCCTTGCACAACAGTACAAGGTCGTTTCGAGCGCCAAGCTGGCACCTGAGGGCTCCCGGACCCTGATCATGCACGCGGCGATCACCGAGGTATCTGCCTCGAACGAACCCATGCATTGGTATGAAGCCGTTCCGATCGCTGCCATTGTCGGCACCACTCAGGTAGCCATGGGTACCCGCGACCAGATTGCCGAACTGTATATCGAAGCCGACCTGATCGACGCCAAATCCGGCTTGCCGGTCGCCAAGATGGTGCGCAAGGTTTTCGGTGAAGGCCTGGAAAACTCCGACACGCCAATTACCGCCAAAGATTTCAAGGCAGCGTTCAAGACCGTCTCCGCTGACATGCAAGCCCTGCTTTCCAAGCAGTAAGCCATCCGTCATCGCACTGGACCAATGAGAGGCCCGAGTTCATGAAAAAATTGACGTCTATTCTGTCGGTGCTCGGGCTACTCGCCAGCTCAAGCGCCCTGGCGGTAACGGTTGTCCCGCTCAACAACCAGAGCTCCCAGACCATCCAGCAAGACACCAGCACCTGCCAATCCCAGGCGAACGCTCAGTACCCGACACAAAACACAGTGCCGACAGGCGGTCGCGTAAAAGGCGCGGCCACCGCAGCTGTCGCAGGGGCCGCAGCAGCGGAGGTCCGGGGCCGTCAGCATGAGGAGCTGTACGATCAGGTCGACGACGACGTCAAGCAAGACTACCGCCAGAATCGCGCCCATAGCGCAGCGGCTGCCGGTGCTGTCGTCGGGGCCTCGAGACAACGCCAGGAACGCCGGCAGAACGCGAGCACCTCCGAACAAAATGTCAACGCCAGCAACTCGGTCTATACCAGTTGCCTGCAGCAACGGGGCTATAACGTCTTGCCTTGACCGCAGACGGGTAGCCGCCTCCGGAAACACGGAAACAGTCCCGCTCCCCGTCAGAACCCCAAAGGCAACGTCTCCTTCCCCTCCAGCCCCAACAAGAACTGTTTCGCCGCCAACCCACCGGCAAACCCGGTCAGGCTTCCTGATGCGCCAATCACCCGATGACAGGGCGTGACAATCGAGATCGGGTTCTTGCCATTGGCTGCCCCCACTGCCCGTACGGCCCTGGGGCTGCCGATCTGTTGGGCAATCTGGCTATAGCTGCGGGTTTCCCCGAACGGAATGGTCAGCAACGCATGCCAGACTTTTTGCTGGAACTCGGTACCGGCAAAGTCCAACTCCAGCTCAAAGCGGTCGCGGTTGCCGGCAAAGTACTGGTTGAGCTGATGTTCGGCTTCCTGCAGAACCGGGCTGTGGATATCTTCCTGCAGCGGGCCGATGCGTACCCGGTTGAGCTTTTCGTTTTCCCAGAGAATGGCGCAGAGCTTGTTGCCCTTGGCTATCAGGGTGAGGGTGCCGACCGGTGAAGGCATCCGCTTAAACACGTATGACATGGGAGACTCCTTGATCCGACACTCAAGAGCGGTCGTTCATCGTTGTCGAGGGACGCACTCACAATAATGAGTGATTCAACCGCAAGAACTACGTTTCTTGCGGTTGAACTGCTGGATGGACAGGACATTGCAGCGCGCGAGCTTGAGATATTCGCGGGCAAGAGGACCGAGGGTTATGCCAGCAGCCCCAATTCTTTCGCCCGGGCCACGGCCTGGGTACGGCGCTCGACCCCCAGTTTACTGTTGATGTGGCTGGCGTGGGTTTTCACCGTGTGCAGCGAGATGAACAACTGATCGCTGATTTCCTGGTTCGAGCAGCCTCGGGCGATCAGTTGCAGCACCGCGTGTTCGCGGACGCTGAGGGATTCCGCGCCGTGCTGCGGCTCTGCACTTTCGCGGATCGCGGTGTGCGGTAAACGCTCCATCAGGCTCTGACGCAACGAGCTGTCCGGACAGTGTGCCAGTTGTTCGCGCAACCAGTGCGCACGCTCGCGCAGCAGCCACTCAAAGGGTTGCAATGCGCCGCCGACGGCGGCCGCTTCGAACGCTTGCGCCAAGGCCTGTCGCGCTTGCGGCTCGCGTCCAGTGTTCAGTAACAAGGCAACCTTCTGACTCAGCGCCATGACGCTGAGCAACTGGCGGCCGGTTTTCTGTCCATGCTCCAACAAGGCATTGAGTCGCCCTTCGGCCAGCATCGGCTGCCCTTGTATGGACTCCAGCAGGGCTTGTTGCAACTCGATGTGCAACGGCATTTGTGGATGGAATTCGGGGGGCGCCGCGGCCTGTTCGCCGTTGTAGGTCTGGCCGAGTCGCATCAGCCAGGCCTCGGCCAGGTCGGTACGGCCCTGGGCCAGCCAGAGCTCGCATTTGACCAGCGTGATCATCGCCAGGTAGTAGATAGGCGGCACGTCCCAGATATGCATCAGCCGCTCGGCCTCACCCAATTCGGCGAATGCCTTGGCGAACTCGCCCTTGCCGCCCTCAAGCCTGGCGATCACACAGTGGCCGATCAGCACACTGATGTCGCGACAGGCCCGCGCTTCACTCAGGCCCTGGTGCAATCGCGCCAACCCGGCTTCGGGCTGCAGGCGCAGGGTCAGCAAAAAACCTTCGTACAGGGTCAGGCGTGCACGAACCGCATACAGGCGCTGCGGTGCCAGCCCCTGCAAGCGTTTCTGGCCCTGATGCACTTCCTCCAGCGAGCGGAGAATTTCCCCCCGCGCCTGCAGCACCCGCGCCCGGTCGTAATGGGCCAGCGCCTCGAATAATGGGTTGCCGACCCGTTGCGCCAGCTCCAGCGACTCACGGTTCAGGCCACGGGCACGCCACAGGTCGGCATCGACGATGGCCAGGTTGGACAAGGTCGACAGGCACATCAAGCGCTGGCCGTAACGTTTTTGCGGCAGGCTTTCCAGGGCTTCGCTGCAGTAGCGCAAGGTCAGTTCACGCTGGCCACGCCCCCGGGCAATGATCCCGCTCAGCGCCAGCCACTGCGCGAGCATGGACTTTTGTGCTGTGGCCGAAGGGGCCGGCAGGAACCGGCTCAAATGGCTGGCCAACTCCTCGGCGGCATCCAGCTGGCAGGCCATCCCCAACGCCCAGCTGTACAGCACGATCAGGCGCGGAGTGCTGATCAGGAGGCTGTCGGGCAAGTCCATTTTCCAGCGCAACAGCATGCCCACGTTCTGCTCGGCCAGCAGTTGCTCCTCGGACAGGTTCTGCACCAGGTTGGCCGCAACGTCCAGGTGCCCGGCGCGCAACGCCTGCTCGACGGCCTCGTCGAGCAGGCCCTGGGCGTTGAACCAACGGCAGGCGCGCAGGTGCAGGCTGGCGATCGGGACCACCGCATTGGCGGTCGGCCGACTGCGCAACAGGTCGGAAAACAGGTGGTGATAGCGATACCAGTGGCCATGTTCGTCCAGTGGCACCAGAAACACCTGATGGGACAGCAGAAAGCGCAGGATCTCGGCGCTGTCATGGGCCTCGCGCACCGCGTCGCACAGCTCGCCGCAAAAGCGATCTTGCGGAGCAGTGTCGTAGAGAAAGGACTGCACTTCGGGAGGCAGGCAATCGATGACTTCTTCAAGCAGGTAGTCGCGAATCAAGCCCTCGCCCCCGTGCAGCGGTTGCGGCAACGCACCTCCACTCCCCGCTTCAGAGGCCGCCAACAGCCAGAATCGCAGCCCGGCGACCCAGCCTTCGCTGCGCGAAATCAGGCTCTCCAACGCTTCGCCGCGTAGCGAGCTGCTATGCCGGTCAAGCAGGGCCAGGGATTCGTCGTGGGTCAGGCGCAGGTCCTGTTCATGCAACTCGAGCAACTGCCGCGACAGGCGCAAGCGTGCCAGATGCCAGTCCGGACGCTGGCGACTGGTCACCATTACCAACAGGCCATCGGGCAAGTGATTGAGGAAAAATTGCAGACAGCGATCGAGTACCGGCCCCTGGGCCAGGTGATAGTCATCCAGCACCAGCAGCAACGGCCTGCTGGTCGACAAATGACTGGCCAGCTCATCCAGCAACCCGTCCAGCCATTCTTCGAAGGCGAACGGTTGATGCCGTTGACGCATCTTCAACAGGCCAAGGGCCTGGCTGCCCAGTCGGGGGAAATAGTGTTGCAGGCCTTCCAGCAGCCGTTCCAGGAAGCGCCCTGGATCACTGTCCCGCGCGCTAAGTCCCAGCCACAGGCTTTGCCAGTGTTCCGGCAGGCTCTGACAGAACTCCACCGCCAATGAGCTTTTACCGAAGCCGGCCGGCGCACTGACCAGCAGCAATCGCCCCTGCAGGCCGGCACTCAGCCGCTCGCACAAGCGAGGCCGCAGTACGTAGCCGTCAGGCAAGGGTGGGCGGTAAAAACGCCCCTCAGGCATCGGCATTGCCGTGCTGGTGGGGGGCTGGATTCGGAACAGGTCAGTCATAGCCAACTCTTATTGAAGTGCTGTTGTCGGCATTGCAGATGTCCGCAGACTAGCGGTAAACAGAGGTGGATTGAAGGCTATTGCTACAAATGGCTACAAAAAGCGCATGAAGACCCTGCCATATCGACCGTCTGGCGTTACAAACACCGGCCAATGTAACGACGCGGTGTGTCAGGCAGGTTGCCGGGCCGGTTTGCGGAACGCAAAAAAAACGCCCCGAACCAGTCGGGGCGTTTTTCGAGGATGCGGCCTCTTTACAGCGTATTAGCGAACACCTTCCTGGCGCAGTGCCGCCGGGGTGAAGTCGCTGGTGGTGGCCGTAAAGCCGAAGTCATAGGCCTGCTTCTCTTCGTTCTTCATGCCCAGCGCCAGGTAGCGGCCGGACTGCAGGTCGTAGAGGGTTTCCAGGGCATACCACGGCACTTGCTTGTCGTAGTAGTCCTCGGCATGGGCCTCGGCCACGCGCCACAGTTGACCACGACCGTCGTAGTGGTCGATCACCGCGGCTTGCCAGGTGTCTTCGTCGATGTAGAAGTCACGCTTGGCATAGATGTGGCGCTGACCTTCCTTCAGGGTTGCAACCACATGCCAGACGCGGCGCAACTCGTAACGCGCCAGGTCCTGGTTGATGTGGCCGGCCTTGATGATGTCGGCGTACTTGAGCTTCGGATCGTCGAGCTTGTAGCTGTCGGAGGCGATGTACATCTCCTTCTTGCCTTCGAGCTTCCAGTCGTAACGGTCCGGTGCACCGTTGTACATGTCCAGGTTGTCGGACGTACGCAGGCCGTCGGCCGCGGTACCCGGGCCATCGTAGGACACTTGCGGGGCCCGGCGCACACGACGCTGACCGGCGTTGTAGACCCACGCCGAACGTGGTTCCTTGACCTGGTCGAGGGTTTCATGAACCAGCAGCACACCACCGGCCAGACGCGCTGGCGCGGTCACTTTCTGCTTGAAGTAGAACAGGATATTGCCCGGGTTTTTCGGATCGTAGTCCTTCATCTTGTCGCGGAACACGAACTGGTCCTGGAAGTACACCAGGCTGTACGAACCGTTCGCTTGCGGCGTGGCCTGAGTCACCAGGCGGGTCACGCTACCGCCACGATAGCGGGTGATGTGGTTCCAGATGACTTCCACACCGCTCTTCGGGATCGGGAACGGGATGGCCGTTTCGAAGTTTTCCAGACCGTTGCCACCGGAGACCAGGCTGGTGTTGGTGGCGTTGCGCTTGATGGCGGCAAACACGTCAGCCGGTACGGTGGCACCACGATGGGACGGATACACCGGCATTTTGAAGGTTTCCGGGTAACGCTTGAACATCGCGTATTGGCCCGGTGCCAGCTTGTCTTTGTACTTGTCGACATTCTGCGCGGTGATGGTGAACAGGGGTTGCTCGCTGCCATACGGGTTGGACAGGAAGCCTTTGCTGTCAACGGTACCGGCGTTCTTGGCCAGGGGTTTCCAGGTCGGGATCGAACCATCGGCATTGCCTGCCATTTCCGCGCCCATCGGCGTCAGGCTCTTGCCCAGCTTGTCAGCTTCAGCTGCCGGGACCGCGGCCATGACACCGGTCGCCAGCAACGACAGCCCCAGTACCCCGACGTGCAACAGATTCTTGGTCATTTTCATTTCTTGTTCGTCCTGAAAAAGCAGTGCTTAGAAGTTCACGCCGAAGCTGAGCGCGACGAAATCACGGTCATCCACGGTGGTGTACTTGCCGTCGAAGAAGTTGGTGTAGTTGAGGCTTGCGGTGTAGGTGTTCTGGTATTCGGCATCGAGCCCCAGGCTGACCGCTTTACGACCCTCCTCGAAGTTACCGCCAGGGCCTGGCGAGTAACCTTCCACGTCATGGGACCAGGCCACGTTCGGCTTTAGGTTGACGCCGGCGATGGCATCGTTGTAGTCCCAGATGGCGCGACCACGGTAGCCCCACGAGGTAGGCGTGGTGAAACCCTCGTCGTTGCAGTTACGGGTAGCATTGTTGGTCGCCGTGCCTGGACCGGCACCGGCAATGGTCCTCCCGTTGAGGAATTCACAGGAACCATTGGGCAGTTCGCCCGGGCCATAAACCGGGTCACGGCCATAACGCACATCTGAAGTGCTCTCCAGCCCACCCACGTGGGTCACGCCGACTTCACCCACCAGGGTCAGGCGACTGGCGCCCATGACCTGGTCAAAGAAGTGCGTCAGGGTGGTCTGGAACTGGGTCACTTCCTTGCGGCGATAACCGTTCAGGTCCGAACCCGGCGAGGCCGAGAGCAGCGAAGCGTTGGCCAGCGCGCCGCCCAAAGGACGTACACCCGCGAACAGAATGTCGGTGGAGTTCAGTTGCACCGGCGCATTCGGACGGTAGCTGACCTCGCCTTGCCACGCCGTGCCGGTAGGCAGGGTGGTGGAGAAGCTCAGGCCGTAGAGGCGAATGTCTTCCGGGTACTCGACGAAGTACTCCGAATTGCCGGCCACCAACAGTGGCCCGAGCGCGGCGAACGGCCCAGGCAGTGATGCCGCGGTGTTATAGACCGACTGCGGAGCACCGGTGGCGCTGAAGATCGGCGCGCGGCTGTGGTAGTTCATGAAGTAGGCACCGAACTCGGTGTCCAGCGGGTCGAACATGTACTTGAAGGACGCGCCCCACTGGCCGCTGTCCCGCGCATCGTGGTCTGGCCCGCGACGCACCAGCACACCTTCCTCGTTGACGTCGACGCCGTTCGCAGCCAATGGCCCCAGCGCGATGGCCGGAATGGTCGAACGCTTGTTCAGCACCCGCAGGTTGTTATCGCAACCGTCGGCGATGATGTCTGGCTGGGAGAAGAAGGTACCGCAGTTATCGACGACAGTCTGGTCCCACTCCAGCTGGTAGAAGGCTTCGGCGGAGAGGTTCTCGGTCAGGCTCTGGGACACATAGAACATGTTGACCGGAATCAGGCCTTCCTTGATTTCGGCGCCCGGGCGACGGAACGCGGAAACATCGATAGGGTTGATCGAGTTGATGCCGCCGCCGATGAAGGTACTTTCACCCCAACTGACGACCTGTTTGCCCAAGCGCACGGAACCCGGCTGCTCGGCGATGGCATAGTTGTGGTAGACGAAAGCGTCGAGGATCTGGCCGCCTGCGGACTTGGCGCCTTCCTTGCGATTGTCGTCGCTGATGTCCTTGAACGGACGGCTTTCGTCCTGGAGCTCAAAGTCGTACCAGTACTTGCCCCGCACAAAGACGCCGGTATCGCCGTACTTCAATTCAAGATCATGGATGCCCTTGAAGATCTTCGAAAAGGTTTCCCCGCTTTTGAAGTTCAAGTGGCCATCATCGGAGGTCTGGGACAGGCCGTGACCGCCGTTGTTGACGCCGATGAGGTTCTTGTTGGCGCTCTCGGTAGACCAACTTGCACCCAACGAGAGGGACGAGTCGAACTGGCCTTCGATTTCACCAACGTTGAAACTGACGCCGAATGCAGGCCCGGCGAGCGTAGAGGCGAGACTGACCGCCAGAGGCAGTTTCGCCCGGCGCCAGAACTGGTTTACTGATGTCATCGACGCTACTCCATGTGCTTTTATTGTTATGGCGTTTAGCACTTTTAAAAACGCTCTGAAGGACGGTGAGCCATGCGCTCGCCAAATCGTTCAAAGTTGCATCGCCCCTGTTCGTGCGTGTGCCCCGTTCTTAAAAATCCTTGAACGGACTATATCCAGCAGGCTGTACTGCATGATCCCTCTAAAGTGTGATTTGCAGCCCCCGACCACTCTGGAACAGTCCTTCTGCCAGTCCGGCAGATGCCGGCACGGCAAGGATGGCTGAAAATACGGATTTGACAAGCCAAGCGCTTGCTTGGTGGGCTTGCCGCGCCCTTTCGGGCACGGCAAGGGGGCTTAAAGCGTCGAGAGGAAGGTGCTGTTGTTGGCCTGCCATTCGGTGATGTCGACCCGAATGCGCTTCTTGTCCAGCTTGCCGACACTGGTCTTGGGAATTTCAGTAACAAGGGCAATCTGGCTCGGGATGGCCCACTTGCTCAGGTGCCCCTGCTCGACGAACGGCTTGAGGTGTTCCTTGAGTTCCTTGGCCCCGAGCACGTGGCCTTCGCGGAGCACCAGCAGGGCAAACGGACGCTCGCCCCATTGCGGGTCCGCAATACCGACCACTGCTACTTCACGTACCGCTGCATGGCGGCTGATCAGGTCTTCCAGGTCCAGGGAGGAAACCCACTCGCCGCCGGTCTTGATGACGTCCTTGATCCGGTCGCGGATGTCGATCACCCCCATGCTGTCCAGGGTCGCCACGTCGCCGGTGTGCAACCAGCCCCCGGCCCACAGTTCCGACCCCTTCTGCGGTTCTTTGAAGTAACCTTCGGTGAGCCATGGCGCACGCAGCACCAACTCGCCCTGGGACTCGCCGTCCGCCGGCAGGAAGTTACCGTCGGCATCGACGATCGCCGCTTCCACCAGAGGCCCTGGCACCCCGGCCTTGATCCGGTAGGTGGTGCGCTCGTCTTCGGTACCGGCCATCAACTCATCGTTCAGGTGCGCACAGGATACCAGCGGACCGGTTTCCGACATGCCATAGGCCGCCGTCAATTGAATGCCCCTGGCCTTGGCCGCCTCGTACAGCGCGCGATTGAGTGCGCTGCCGCCGATGACGATTTTCCAGCCACCGAAGTCCGTGCCTTGCGCCGCCTTGGCGTTGAGCAGCATTTGCAGGATGGTCGGCACGCAATGGGAAAAGCTGACTTTTTCCTTGCGCCACAACTCCACCAGGTATTCCGGGTCGTAACGGCCGGGGTAGACCTGCTTGAGGCCCAGCATGGTAGCCACATACGGCAGCCCCCAGGCATGCACGTGGAACATCGGGGTAATCGGCATGTACACGTCGCTGGTGCCCAGCAAGCGGACGCTGTCGATGCTGCCCATGATCGTCGACACACCCATGGTGTGCAGCACCAGTTGCCGATGGGTGAAGTACACCCCCTTGGGATTGCCGGTGGTGCCAGTGGTATAGAAAGTCGTTGCCACCGAGTTCTCGTCGAAATCCTCGAAGGCATACTGCGGGCTCGCGGCGGCCAGCAATTGTTCGTACTCGCCCACCAGGTTCGGCAGGTCGGCGGTTTTTTCCGGCAGGTCGGTCAGCAGCAGGGTTTTCTCGACCGTGGTCAGGTGCCCGGCGATGGCCTGGTACAGCCCGACGAACTCGCTGTTGACCAACACGAAGCGGTCCTCGGCGTGGTTCATGGTGTAGAGGATCTGCTCGGGTGAAAGACGTACGTTGATGGTGTGAATCACCGCACCGATCATCGGGATGGCAAACATGCACTCCAGGTAGCGATGGCTGTCCCAGTCCATCACCGCCACGGTATCACCGGCCTTGACCCCAGCGGCCGTGAGCACGTTGGCCAGCCGCGCGACACGCTCGATCAGGGTCGGATAGCTGTAGCGCACCTGGTCGCGGTAGACAATCTCGCGGGTTTTCTCGTAACGGCTGCCGGACATCAGCAATCGCTTGATCAACAGCGGGTATTGATAAGCACCTTCAGCTGGCGGAATAACGCGAGTCTGCAACATAAGCATCCCTTTATCTGACTGCACGGTCGTGGCGTAAAGAGGGCACTTTAATCAGCCTGGACGCGCGCCAAATCAGCCAAAGGAATGATTTGCAGGACGGCGCGAATACCGGCTTTGCGCCAGCATTCGCACCGACAACCTGATCAATGCATCTCGGTAAGGGCCAGTTTTACGCCGATCGCGATCAGTACTGCGCCCATCATGCGGTCAAACCAGTGCCCCATGCGGGCGAAACCGGCGCGCACACGCTGCTGGCTGAACAACATCGCCACCAGGCAAAACCAGATCGCGGTGGCGGCAGCCAGGTAGATCCCGTAGCCGGCCTGCACCGCCAGCGGCGTGTGCGGGTTGATCACCACGGTGAACAGCGACAGGAAGAACAGCGTGGCCTTGGGGTTCAGGCCATTGGTCACGAAGCCCGAGGTGAACGCGCCACGGGCCGTGCGTTCGCCGGCTTCCTTGTGCAGGTTTTCGGTCGACGGTTTCGCCGGTTGCGCGCGCAAGGCCTTGAAACCGATGTACAGCAGATAGGCAGCCGCCAGCCATTTAAGCGCGTTGAACAGCACGATCGACTGCGAAACGATCAGGCCGATGCCCAGCAACGAGTAACCCACATGCAAGAAAATCGCGCTGCCGACACCCAGCGCCGTCCACGTGCCGGCGCGACGACCATGGGTCACCGCCTCACGCACCACCACGGCAAAGTCCGGGCCCGGGCTCGCGACGGCCAGCAGGTGAATCAGGGCAACGGTCAAAAACTCTGTCCAGTACATGGTGGGGCTCCTTTAGGCCAAGCGTAACTAGTTATTTCATCTGGTAGGCTCGGCAGATTACGCCTTCAGACTCATGCGCAAAAGGTACAGTTAATGACGAACAATCGCCGCGCCGTTTTCCTCGACCACAGCTCGCTTGACCTGGGCGACCTTGACCTCAGTGGCTTGCAGCAGTGTTTCGATGACTTGCAACTGCAATCGCTGACCACCCCTGATAACGTCGTTGAACGGCTGCAAGGCGCCAGCGTGGCTATCAGCAACAAAGTCCTGCTCAACGCCACCACCCTCAAGGCCTGCCCGGACCTGAAGCTGATACTGATCGCCGCCACCGGCACCAACAACGTGGATCTGCTCGCCGCCCGTGCCCAAGGGATTACCGTGAGCAACTGCCAGGGCTACGGCACGCCATCGGTGGCGCAGCACACCCTCATGTTGCTGCTCAACCTCGCCACCCGCCTGGGCGACTATCAGAAAGCCGTCGGTGAAGGTCGCTGGCAGCAAGCCAGACAGTTCTGCCTGCTGGACTACCCGATCGTCGAACTGCAAGGCAAGACCCTCGGCCTGCTCGGTCATGGCGAACTGGGTGGCGCGGTTGCCCGGCTGGCCGAAGCCTTTGGCATGCGGGTCATCACGGGCCAGATTCCCGGACGCCCGGCGCGCGCCGACCGTGTGCCGCTGGATGAACTGCTCGCGCAGGTCGACGCCCTGACCTTGCATTGCCCGCTCAACGAACACACTCGCCACTTCATTGGAGCGCGCGAGTTGGCGCTGCTCAAACCAGGCGCCTTTGTGGTCAACACCGCGCGCGGTGGCCTGATCGACGAACAGGCCCTGGCCGATGCCTTGCGCAGTGGTCATCTGGGGGGCGCGGCAACCGACGTGCTGAGCGTCGAACCGCCGACCGCAGGCAACCCCCTGCTGGCCAACGACATTCCCCGCTTGATCGTGACCCCGCACAATGCCTGGGGCAGCCGCGAGGCTCGGCAACGGATCGTTGGCCAATTGAGCGAGAACGCCCACGGTTTTTTCAGCGGTACAGCGCTGCGGGTCGTCAGTTGATAAACTGCCGCACTTTTTTTCAAGGAGCAGGTTATGGATCCGCGCAGTGAAGTACTGCTTCGCCAGGCCGAATTGTTTCAAGGCCCATTGCTACTGGCCGGTTTGCCTGCCGACGACTTGCTCGGCAAATTGCCCAAGGCCCACGGCTGGTGCTGGCATGCCGGCGATCAGGCGGCCCTGGATGCGCGCTTTGCCGAGCGCAGCCATTTTGGCGTGAATGCCCCGAGCCGCGAATTTGAAACGGCCGTGGTATTCCTGCCCAAATCCAAGGACCTGACCGATTACATCCTCAACGCCCTCGCCTCGCGCCTGGCCGGTCGTGAACTGTACCTGGTGGGTGAAAAACGCAGCGGCATCGAGGGCGCCGCCAAGCAGCTGAACCCTTTTGGCAAACCGCGCAAGCTCGACAGCGCGCGGCATTGCCAGCTCTGGCAAGTGACCGTGGCCAACGCGCCGCAGGCCAAATCACTGGAGAGCCTGGCGCAAACCTATGAGTTGCCACTGGCCGAAGGCCCGCTGACAGTCATCAGCCTGCCGGGCGTGTTCAGCCATGGTCGCCTGGATCGCGGCAGCGCCCTGCTGCTTGAACACCTGGACAAACTGCCCAGCGGTCACTTGCTGGACTTCGGTTGCGGTGCTGGCGTTCTGGGGGCGGCGGTGAAACGTCGTTATCCGCACAACACCGTCACCTTGCTGGACGTCGATGCGTTCGCCGCTGCCAGCAGCCGCCTGACACTGGCCGCCAACGGCCTGGAAGCCGAGGTACTGACCGGTGATGGCATCGACGCCGCACCCATGGGTTTGAGCGCGATCCTGAGCAATCCACCGTTCCATGTCGGGGTCCATACCGATTACTTCGCCACGGAAAATCTGCTGCGAAAAGCAGCCAAACATCTGAAAAATGGTGGCGAACTTCGCCTGGTAGCCAATAGCTTCCTGAAGTACCAGCCGCTGATTGAAGAGCATCTTGGCGCCTGTTCGATCAAGGCTGAAGGACAGGGTTTCCGCATCTACCGAGCCAAGCGCGGTTGAACACCCGGGTGAAAAAGAACGCTTGCCGAATGGATTTTGCCTAGGCAGAATCCGCTCCGTCCTAGGGGAGTAGTCTCCCACGAGCGCCATGCTCGTCCGGCATACGTCAACATACTTGATCCTCAGATCATGGCGTATGCGACCCAAGCGTCCGCACAGACGGACCGCAGGGTTTGACAAGACCTATGACACGCACACCTTACCCGGGGCGGGAAGGTTGTACGTGTCATAGCCGTGTCGACCCGCCCCTTAGGAATGCCCTGATGCTGGATTCTCTACTCGTTCCCACCGCAGTCGTTGCCTTGGCCGAAATCGGCGACAAGACACAACTGCTCGCTCTCATTCTCGCCGCCCGCTTTCGCAAACCCTGGCCGATCATCGCCGGTATCGTCGCTGCGACCCTGGCCAACCATGCCGCCGCCGGTGCCGTCGGTACCTGGTTCGGCAGCTTCTTTTCGGATTCGGTGCTGCACTGGATCCTTGCCGCCAGCTTTGCCGCCACCGCGCTGTGGACCCTGGTGCCGGACAAGATGGACGACGACGAGGCCAGCACGGCCCGCAAATTCGGACCGTTCCTCACCACGCTGATTGCATTCTTCCTGGCGGAAATCGGTGACAAGACCCAGATCGCTACCGTAATGCTCGCGGCGCAATACCCGGAGCTGTGGCTGGTGATTATCGGCACCACTCTCGGCATGCTGATCGCCAACGTGCCGGTGGTCCTGGCCGGTAACTTTGCCGCGGACAAACTGCCCCTGACCCTGATCCGCCGCCTGGCGGCGTCGGCGTTCTTCATCCTGGCCATTGTTGCGGTGTACAAGGCCATGCAGAGCAGTGGCTGGGTTTAAAGCAGCCTTGGAGCGAGCCCATACCTGTGGCGAGGGAGATGGCTTCCGTCAGCCAGTCCTTGCGCGGACAGAGCCGTCATGAAAAGGCTGAATGTGCTCTATCAGACACACCATGAGTGACGGGATGGGGGACCGCCTTGCGGTCCAGCGGGAGCAAGCTCCCTCGCCACAAGAGCTGGATTGCCTCAGCTCTTGTGGCGTACCTCAAGCCATCAGGACTTCTTGGCGTTCAGATAGAGCGGCATGACTTTCGGGATTGCGGCCTGCAGCGACTCGATCCGGCTGCTGGAAGCCGGGTGAGTGCTCATGAACTCAGGCGGCGAACCTCCGGAGACCTTGCTCATTTTGTTCCACAGGGTGATCGCTGCGTTCGGGTTGTAGCCGGCGCGCGCGGCCAGTTCCAGGCCGATCAGGTCGGCTTCGTTTTCGTTGGCGCGACTGTTGGGCAAGGTCATGCCGTAGTTGGCCACGGTATCGGCCAGCGCCAGGGTATCCTGGCCCAGGCCGAGCAACACGCCAGCGCCCTGCTTGGCCATTTCAATGCCATAGGCCTTGGACATCGCTTCACGACCGTGCTCGCGCAAGGCGTGGGCGATTTCATGGCCCATGATCGCGGCAATTTCGTCGTCGGTGAGTTTGAGCTTGTCGATCAGCCCGGTGTAGAAAATGATCTTGCCGCCGGGGCCGCAATTGGCGTTGAGTTCGTCACTCTTGATCAGGTTGACTTCCCACTTCCATTGCGCCGAATCCGGGCGAAAGTTCGGTGCCTGTGCGATCAGGCGCGTGGCGATGGCATCGACCCGCCTGGCATCGCTGCTGGTCTGGTCCAGCACGCCTTTTTTGCCCGCCTCGCCCACTGTCTTCTGGTAGGACTGGGCATACATCTGGTTGACCTCATCGGTCGACAGCATGCTGAACATCCACTGCGAGCGCTCCACACCCACGGCGCCACCGCTGGTGGTGTTGACCGACTGACAGCCAGCGATCAGCAAACTGGCACCCAGCGCACACAAAACCCAACTTTTACTCATGAAAGCTCTCCCTGAAAACATGGCGCGTATCGTAGGCGGTGTGCTGTATCTACGCCAGATGCAACAGACGTGTAACACGCCATTTCCCGCCCAGCCCGATCCCCCAAGTCTCAATCTGTTTATAAAACACCCCTCGGCCAACGGCATCAAGGCCCGACACCGGTCTCGATGCGACACATCCGGGCCAAAAACAGTCATTCGTGAAATTTCCGCTCATGGACCGCCATCCCCCCGCCGATAAAGCTCGGCAGATGCCCTCCTGCGTCCGGAGCCTTTATGAAATTCAAGTCGATTCAGTTTTCCGTCGCCGCACTTGCCGGCGCCATCGTGCTCAGCGTGGTGGTTGCGCTGGTGCTGTACGCGCTGTTTGCCGGTGCACGCACCCAGGAAATGGTCCAGCAGCGGACCCAGGCCCAGTTCGAGCAAGTCATCGAGCAACGCCTGCGCGGCCTGGCACAGACCCAGGTCAGCCAGATCCAGCGCGAACTGGAAGCGCCGCTGTTGATTGCCGGCGGTCTGGTGCGGGTCAACACACTGATCGGCTCCCAGGATGCCGAGGGCAAGCCCGTGTTGAGTCTCAGCCGTGAGCAACTGGTCAGCCTGATCAAGGAAAACGTCGCAAAGAACCCGAAGATTCTCGGCACCTACATCGGCTGGGAACCCAATGCACTGGATCACAACGACGCAGCCTATGTTGGCAGCAAGGACATCGGGGTCGACGCCAGCACCGGACGCTTCCTGCCGTGGTGGTTCCGCAATGATGACGGCAGCCTGGGCCTGGATAAACTGGCGGATGTGAACGACCGCACCGTGCTGTCCACCGGCGTGCGCGCCAGTGAGTACTACCTGTGCTCCCAGGAGAGTAAAAAATCCTGCGTGATCGACCCCGCCCCCTACAAGGTCGGCGACAAGATCGTCATGCTCGCCTCCTTCATCGAACCGATCATGCTCAACGGCACCTTTCAGGGCATTGTCGGCGCCGACCTGTCGGTGAACTTCATTCAGGACATGCTCCTGGCCGCCAACCAGAAGCTGTACAACGGTGCCGGTGAAATGGCCCTGATTGGCGGCAACCAGCGCCTGGTGGCCTACACCAAGGACCCAAGCAAGTTCGGCGAAAAAGTCAGCAACATATTGGACGCCAATCAGTTGGCCAACCTGGGCAACCTCAGTCGCGGCGAAGTGACCTACAACGTCGATAAAACCAACGGCAAGATCGAACTGTACCTGCCGTTCGGCATCGGCCAGACCGACGCGCGCTGGACCCTGCTGCTGCAATTGCCGCTGAACGCCGTGATGGCCGATCTGCAACAACTGCAGGGCGACCTGAACAGCCAGCGCAAGGCCGACACGTTTGGCATGGCCATGGTCGGTCTGGTGATTGCCGGTCTCGGCCTGCTGGTGATCTGGCTCGTAGGCCACGGCATCGCCCGACCGCTGAAGCAGATGGTGGCGATGCTCGATGACATCGCCCAGGGCGAAGGTGACCTGACCCGTCGCCTGACCAGCGACCGCGCCGACGAACTCGGCTCGATCGCCAAGGGCTTCAACACCTTCCTGGCAAAACTGCAGGCGATGATCACCCAGGTGGTGACCTCGGTGCAGAGCGTCAGCGACTCATCCGAACACACCGCGGACATCGCCATTCGCACCAACCTGGGCGTGCACAAGCAAATGGCCGAGATCGATCAGGTGGCCACTGCCGTGCAGGAAATGACCGCGACCGCCCAGGACGTGGCACGCAATGCAACCCAGGCCGCGCAGGCCGCCAGCCACGCCGATCAGGCGGCCACCCAGGGCATGCAGATCGTGCGCGACACCTCGGTCTCGATTGGCGCCCTGGCGGTGGAAATCGGCAATGCCGTCGGCGTGGTGCAAACCCTGGCCAAGGACAGCGAAAACATCAATGCGATCCTGACCGCCATTCGCGGGATTGCCGAGCAGACCAACCTGCTGGCCTTGAACGCCGCCATTGAAGCGGCACGGGCCGGCGAGCAGGGCCGCGGCTTTGCGGTAGTGGCCGATGAAGTGCGCAACCTGGCGCAGAAGACCCAGCAGGCCACCGAAGAAATCCAGTCGATGATTCAACAGTTGCAGCAAGGCACACGCGATGTGGTGCGGGTGATGGAAGACAGCCAGAACAGAACCGACGAAAGCGTGCAACACGCTGCCAGGGCGGCGCAGGCGCTGGAGACCATTACCCGGGCCGTGTCCGTGATCAACGACATGAACACCCAGATCGCCAGCGCCGCCGAAGAACAAAGCGCGGTGGCCGACGACATCAACCGCAACGTGATCAATATCGGTCAGGTGGCCAATGAAGTGGCCGGCGGCGCGGATGAATCGAGTGCGGCCAGTGCGGACCTGACCAAGCTGGCCGAGCAGCAGCGACGGTTGATCAATCAGTTCAAGGTTTAACTGAAGGTCCATGGGTGCGACGCAGAGCGTCACGGGATGCATTCCCACACGGAGCGTGGGAATGATCGGCCAGATTGCGAAAAATTCAACCCGGGGTCAGGCACTCCGGTGCATTGAGCTTCGGATCATTCACCAGGTTCGCCAGCACCCGCTCGCGCAAGGCGGCAGGCTCGCTGGCGAGCAGCGCCTGCAGGCCGTGCAGCGGGGTTTCTGGGTTGAGCCAGGCTTCCTGCCCTGCCGCATCGAGAATCAACGGCCGGCGTTGGCTGGCCGCGGCCTGAGTCACCACCGCCGTACTCAACCAGACCTGCTCCTGCACCGGATACGCTTCCCAGATCGCGGCAAAAAACAATGCCGAACCTTCTCCCGGCGTCAGCCAGTACGGGCGCTTGCGGGTGGTACCGCGCCATTCGTAGAAGCCGTTGGCCGGTAACAGGCAACGGCGCAGGCGCAAGGCCTCGCGAAACATCGGCTGCTCGGCAACGGTTTCCGCCCGGGCATGGGCTGGGGTCTTCGACAGATCGGTCAGCCACGCCGGCGTCAAGCCCCAGCGGGCGCGCGCGAGGGTACGCTGGCCCGCCTCGGCGCGCAGGATCAGCACCGAATCATTGGGCGAAATATTCCACTGCGCCTGCTGATCGGCCGGAAAACCGGGCAAGGCCGCAAACGCGGGGTTCCAACGAAACAGGGCAAAACGTCCACACATGAGGCAACACGACTCTTGATCAAACGAACACCAGCCTAACAGACCAGCACGCCGGGGAAGCTATCCGGTTCGTCACCGGGCAGCGGCAGAGCGGCATTGTAGGCCGCAATCAGCTCTCGGGCGTACTGAGCCTGGTCATTGTCCACCGCCAGGCCCAGCAGCCCAAACGCCGGCAACTCACCCGTGCCACCGAGCAAATCGCGCCCCACCAGGTGCGCTTCCACGCCTTCGCTGGCCAGCATGCCTTGCAGCAACTCACCTTCCATCAGGTTTTCCGGTTCGTAGATGCGCTGCATAAAAGCCACCCCTCACTCGTTTTCGCTGTGAACTTCGAGCAACCACTCATGACCGTCGGTCTGCAGAACAAAGGTGATGGGGCGACAGCACACTGGACAGTCCTCGATATACGTCTGGTCACCGCCAGATAAATCCAGAACAGCCTCCACTTCTTCACCACAGTAAGGGCATTCATAGCGCTCGGTTTCCAGCATCACGGTCTCCCAAGTGACTTGTGCGTATAATCGCCGGTCTATTTGCAGGGCTATTTTTGTTTGAGCTGCTTTTTCAGACCGTACCCTGTGTGGATTCGATCCGATCCATTACTTACCCTAGCCGTTTCTAACAAGAGAGCATGATGGGCGAATTCGATGCCATCCGACCTTACGACGACAGCGAAGTCCCGGCAGTGCTGGCACGGCTGCTGAGCGACAAGGCGTTTCTAGATATCCTCACCCACTTTCGCTTCCCGCGCTTTGCCGGCGCCCTGGGCTGGATGCTCAAACCACTTATAGCTCATCGGCTGCGCCGAGAGTTTGCGGGTGTCACCTCGGTTGCAACGCTGCAGGACAAGGTCGAGTGCTATGTCGACCACACCATCGAGCGCGCTACCGACGGCGTGACCTACACCGGCGTCGAGCAATTCAAGTCCGGCAGCGCCTATCTGTTTCTGGCCAACCATCGCGATATCGTGATGGACCCGGCGTTCGTCAACTACGCGATCTACCACGCCGGCCTGCCCACGCCGCGAATCGCCATTGGCGACAACCTGCTGCAAAAGCCCTTCGTCAGCGACCTGATGCGCCTGAACAAGAGCTTTATCGTGCACCGCTCCATTACCGGCCGGCGCGAAAAGATGGCGGCGTATCAGTTGCTGTCGGCGTACATCAACCACTCGATCCGCAACGATTGCGCCTCGATCTGGATCGCCCAGGCCGAAGGCCGCGCCAAGGACGGAGACGATCGCACCGAGTCGGCGATCCTCAAGATGTTTCACATGAGCCGCAAGGACGAGCCGTTCGGCGAAGTCATCCAGTCGCTGAACCTGACCCCGGTCTCGATCAGCTACGAGTACGACCCGTGCGACCAGGCCAAGGCCCGCGAGCTGTACATTCGCGCCACCACCGGCAGTTACACCAAGGCACCGGGCGAGGACGATGTGAGCATCGCCAAGGGCATTACCGGCTACAAGGGCCGGGTCCACGTCAACTTTGCAGCGCCCATCACCGAGCTGTTCGACGACACCAAGCAATTGGCGGTCGAGATGGACAAGCAGATCCTCGGCGGTTACCGGTTGTTCCCGGTGCACTACCTGGCGTACGCCCAGTGGAGCGACGCCGACCCACAATTGCAGGTGCCGAAGGCTGCCGATCTGTTCCCGGCCGAAGAACTGGCCAAGGCCGGGCAAGAATGGCAAAGCCGCCTCGACGCCTGCCCCGAGGAACACCGCCCGTTCCTGGTGCTGCAATACGCGACACCGGTGCGCAATCAGTACCGGGTCAAGGCGGGTTTACCGCTGTAAGGCTTGGGCTTCAAACAAAAACGGCGCCCCTCGGGGCGCCGTTCTTGTTTTCCCGGGACAGGCTCCCGGCCACCGTCAGATCCGCGTACTGATCCACGACACCAGCAACGCCAGGCCCAGGCAGGCAAAGCCGAACGCGTAGAAAACGCGGTTCATGCGCAGGGTTGCGATGCTCGACAAGTGCACCTGCGTGTCGGCATCCGCACGCCCGGCCTGCGCGGCGAGGCTGGCCCGGGCCTGCTGCTCGCGACGACGGGTCGCGTGCAACAACCAGCCACCGGGGCAGGCCACCAGCAGCGCGAAGACATTGATCAGTTTGGCGGGGTGAGCGGTAAACAACGACCAGATCATTTGCAACGACATCGTGAACCTCATGCGAAACGGGGCATACGGGACATCGAAACAACACCCGCAGCGCGGATTCTACCCAAAGCCCTGCTCCCTGCCCTCGCTTTCCGACAAAAAACCGCCCATTCGCCCGACTCATGCCCTGCGTCACGTCTTCGTCATCTAAACACGCCAAGCTGTCGCCCCTCAAAACCGACACGGAGCTTGTCATGCTGCACGCCGAAAACCAGGATCGCCTTTACCTCATCACCCCGACCGACGAACAACAAACCCTCGTCGGCAGCCTGGCCTTCAACGTTCAAGACCGCCACTGGCTCGTCTACTGCGCCCTGGGCGGACACCAGCATCCCGACCTGCCGGAAACCGACCTGCTGACCGGCGTCAGCGTACTGGACTTCTACTCGCAAGCCGCGTGAAGACAGTTACTGACGCATCTGGGTGAATACAGGGTGTGCCTGATCAGCTATCAGGCCGCCTACACGTACAAGCGAAATACCCTGCCCCGCCCCAAAAAAAGACAAACCAACGTACACCCGCCCCACCACTCAACAGGCCGAGCGTTAGCTCGCCTGCCGCTCTTGCTCTGGCTCTTGATCTTGATCCACCCGCCCGGCAGGCCGAGCGCAGGCGTTCATCAGGGGAATGGCGCGCAGCGCCGTTCGGCGCAGCCGAACACATCGAGAGGAGGTCGAGCGAAGCCGACCGGAGGCGATGCCCCCTGAGGAATGCCGGAGTCGAGGGAACCCCGAGCCTCGGCGAGGGGCCGGACGCTCGGGGCGAAGCGTTTTTTTGCTTACTTTTTTTAGGCGCTTGTAAAAAAAGTGAGTCGCCGTCAGGCGAAACCATAAGTCGCCATGACCGCAGCAACGGATATGTACACCGCACCCGCAAGAGAATGCCCGCCTGTCAGGCCGCCTTCGCGGGCAAGCCCGCTCCCACAGGCATACCTACGCAAGAGAATGACCAGCTGTCAGGCCGCCTTCGCGGACAAGCCCGCTCCCACAAATCATTCAACAGAATCAAAAAAACCCGGCTCATCACTGAAACCGGGCTTCTTCAGACACACCGCAAACCGTTACTCGCCCAAGACCTGACCCACAGTCGGATCCTTGAACAGACGAGTCAACGCATCACTCAAGACATCACCGACCAGCTTGGTGTTGGTCTCCTGATTCGGCGCCATACCAAAACGCTGATCCAGCGACGCACCGTAACGACCGCTATAGCGACGGTTGGCATTCTGCACATCAGAACGGAAAGTCGCACCGATGGTCGCCTCGGTCACATACATGCCTTCTTTAGGCGACTGATACTTCAGCTCGACCAAGGTCACGGTCAACTGCGGCGCGTTGTAGGCATTGGCCGTCGGCGTGAAACCCAACAGACGCACAGCCGCTTCAGCCTGGGCCTGCAACTTCGGCAGGATCTGCGCGCTTTGCACCGTAATCGCACTGGTTTCCGGGTACAGGCCGCCACGGGTGCCCAAGGTAGGCGACGGACGACCGTCAACCACCTTCACCACGACTGGCTGACCATGACCGACCGGTGCCAGCTGAGTCGTCAGTTTCGGCTCCGGGGCTAGTTGCTGCGGGCTGTGGGCGCAGCCAACCAGGGTCAAGCTGGTCACAGTGATCAAACCGAACAACAGGCGTTGCAACATGCGCTTCTCTCCAGAATCAGGCACAAACAGAGCGGCAGTATAGCGGGGGCCACTCGCTTCAAACCAGCGACCCTGAACATGGGCTGAAGACTTGCGCAATGTTACGCCGAGCGAGCCCCTGGTAACCCGAGCGTCATGCCACACTGCTAACGTCAACGCTGTTACCGTTCGAGGGCATTGCCATGCAGTTTCTCTGGTCGCTGTTTGCTCCACACCGTAATTTCCGCAGCTTCGTCCGGCTCGACAGCAACGACTGCTGCCTGGCATTCAAGCACTGTCATGTACCGCCAATGGGCGACGGTTGGGTGGAAATCAACGAGATTCGCCCCCATTGGTTGCACCAGCCCCTACCCGCCAGCGCCCGCCTGACCCCATGCATTGCTCGCGCACGGTTGCACCGCGTGCTGGCCACCTGACCGAACGGCTAATAAAAGTCATTAAACACGACCATTTCCCTGCGTTTCTTCGCTACAATCTCCCCCCGATTATAAGGACGTCTCCTGATCGGGCCTCGCAGCATCGCTAATACTCGCGTATTGGCTCCCCCGCACCGCCCACAGAGAGCCGCCCACACAGATCGAGTGAAGCTGGCGAGCTTGCTGTTTACCCTGCAAACCACCACTTTTCGCGCATCTGCCAGAGCTGTCATGACGCTCGGTCACTGAGCTGTTTGCCCGTTTTGCCTGCCATGTAACCCATGCTGGCAATCTATCCTCGGGCCCGGTGCCAGGCGCAGATAGCCCTTTTTTGAGGTTCACGTCTTCAAAAGAGCGTGAAAAAACGGGTTTTCACAACTTCACAAGAGTGTGGCGAGCAAATGAATAGTTTTGCGTCTGAACATGCACCATTAGCGTCTACAACAGCCCAATTACACAGGACCGAGCACTCCTCAAGAACCGGGGCCTGAAGCCTGTCCGCTACGGATTTGGTTGCACAAACAGACGTATCGACCATAAGTCGAATTGCCTCCCGCGCGCTGAAGTGAGTTCATAGGAACCCTGAAGCCGGTGGGTAGCGTCTGTCGAAGTTGCGAAAAATTGCGAAGATTCGGACATGGCGATCCTGGCCATGGGTGACCCGGGGCACAACAGAACATGCCCTGTAACTCCTGGCAGCTATGCCGACAATTTGGTGCTGCAGATTTTGGAGACGCGTTAAATGGCGCATAACGAAGCAGTCGACGTGGTACTGGTTGGGGCGGGCATCATGAGTGCCACCCTCGCCGTGCTGCTCAAAGAGCTCGACCCCGCGATCAAGCTGGAAGTCGTCGAGCTGATGGATTCCGGTGCCGCGGAGAGTTCCAACCCGTGGAACAACGCCGGTACCGGTCACGCCGGGCTGTGTGAGCTGAACTACACGCCACAGGCCGCTGACGGCAGCGTCGACATCAAGAAAGCCGTGCACATCAACACCCAGTTCGAGGTGTCGAAGCAGTTCTGGTCGTACCTGACCAAAAAAGGCACCTTCGGCTCGTCGAAATCCTTTATCAGCCCGGTCCCGCACCTGAGCTTCGTGCAGGGTGACGCTGGCGTCTCGTTCCTCAAGGAACGGTTCAAAGTGCTGAGCAGGCACCACGCCTTCGCGGACATGGAATACACCGAAGACAAGGCAACAATGGCGCAGTGGATGCCATTGATGATGCCTGGTCGCCCGGCTGATGAAACCGTCGCCGCGACCCGTGTGATCAATGGTACCGACGTCAACTTCGGCGCCCTGACCAATCAGCTGCTCAAGCACCTGACCAGCGCACCCGATGCCCAGGTCAAGTACTGCAAGCGCGTGACCGGTCTCAAGCGTAACGCCAACGGCTGGACCGTCAGCATCAAGGACGTCAACAGCGGCAACACCCGTGATGTCGATGCCAAATTCGTCTTCCTCGGCGCCGGCGGCGCGGCCTTGCCGCTGTTGCAAGCCTCGGGCATCGAAGAAAGCAAAGGCTTCGGCGGCTTCCCGATCAGCGGCCAGTGGCTACGTTGCGACAACCCGGAAGTGGTCAAGCACCACCAGGCCAAGGTCTATAGCCAGGCAGCCGTCGGTTCGCCGCCGATGTCGGTGCCGCACCTGGACACCCGCGTGGTTGATGGCAAGAAATCCCTGCTGTTCGGACCTTATGCCGGCTTCACCACCAAGTTCCTCAAGCACGGTTCGTTCATGGACCTGCCGATGTCGGTACGCGCCGGCAACATCGGCCCGATGCTGGCGGTCGCGAAGAACAACATGGACCTGACCAAGTACCTGGTCAGCGAAGTGATGCAATCGATGGAACAACGCCTGGAATCGCTGCGTCGCTTCTACCCTGAGGCCAAGGCCGAAGACTGGCGCCTGGAAGTTGCAGGCCAGCGTGTGCAGATCATCAAGAAAGACCCGAAAAAGGGCGGCGTCCTGCAGTTCGGCACCGAACTGGTGGCGGCCAAGGACGGTTCTCTTGCGGCCTTGCTCGGCGCTTCGCCGGGTGCCTCGGTGACCGTTTCGATCATGCTTGAGCTGATCGAAAAATGCTTCCCGAACAAAGCCTCCGGTGAATGGGCTGCCAAACTGGCAGAAATCTTCCCGGCCCGGGAAAAGGTTCTGGAAACCGACGCTGCGCTGTATCGCAAGATCAACACGCAGAACAATGTCGCACTGGAACTGGTAGAAGAAAGCAGCGAGACCCCAAGCTTCGCTTGATCCTCGCCCATGAAAAACGCCCCGTTCTCCTTGAGAGCGGGGCGTTTTTTTTGCCGCTTCGAAAACCTTAGCCGCGTGCTTTGCGGATCAGTTCGATGTAGTCCTCGGCATTGCGCTGGTCCGAGACCAGGGCAATGAAGTCATTACCGTGCTCATCCTTGCCATCGAAGTCATGGCCAGCCTCGACAAAGAACACCAGAAAGCGCTCGAAATCGTCGATACGCAGGCCCCGGTAGGCCTTGATCAGCTTGTGCAGGGACGGTGAGGTTGCGTCAGCCGGCTCGAAATCGAGGAACAACTTGATCTGCGCATCGCCGATCTCGTCACCAATCAACTGCTTCTTATCTTTACGCATTGCCGACTCCAGCTCGCAGACATTTCACGGGGTCGGCAGTTTACCCCTGCCCTGACCCAAGCCTCAACGACCAACCTTCAACGCGAACGCACGGCCCCGGTGTGCAGATCCGCCCAGACATGGCCATTGCCATAGCTGAGGAACTGGCAATACACCGTCCCGCTGCGCAGCAAGTCGATCACCACCCGGTACTGGGCCATTGGGTAATACAAGGTGAGGGTCTTGGCCTGCTCGTCGTAGATCGGCTTTTTCAGGCTTTTGCTTTCGCCATCAAAGTTCACCAGCACCTGACTGATGCTCGCCCCTTTGTTCATGGCTTTGCCTTTGAGGCGAATCGTCAGGGGGGAAGTGATCGGAATCGGTTGCTGGCTGGACTGGCGCTGGCTGCCGACCACCACCGAATACTCGGTGACCTGCAGCAATTGCTGCTGCTCGGGCGGCGTATCACGCAGGGTCAGGTCATCGGGAGGCAGAAACTGCCCGTGCATCAGCGCGGGGGCGGCCGCCAGCGGCAGGCTGACGCTCAATAGCAGCGCGGCGCAACTGCGAATCAAAAGGCTCATGACGGGCTCCAGAATGCGGCTGAGCACTCTAGCATGGGCGCCAGGGCATCAGACAAAGCAAAAGACCGCAGCCTGCGGGTTTGCGCAGACTGCGGTCTTCTGAAGGCCCTTGGGGGTCTTACATGCCTTTAACGGCGTAGATCCCGTTGGCGTTGCGCCAGTAACCCTTGTAGTCCATGCCGTAACCGAAGATGTAACGGTCGATGCATGGCAGGCCGACGAAGTCCGCCTTGAGATCAGGGCGCGCCTTGCGGTCGTGGTCCTTGTCGATCAGTACGGCGGTGTGGACCTTGCGGGCGCCGGCGTGTTTGCAGAAGTCGATGATCGCGCCCAGGGTGTGACCTTCGTCGAGAATGTCGTCGATGATCAGCACGTCACGGTCGATGAACGACACTTCCGGCTTGGCTTTCCAGAACAGGTCGCCGCCGCTGGTTTCGTTGCGATAGCGGGTCGCGTGCAGGTAGGAAGCTTCCAGCGGGAACTTCAGATGAGTCAGCAGCTTTCCGGAGAAAATCAGGCCGCCGTTCATGACACAGAACACCACCGGATTGCTGTCAGCCAGTTGTTCGTTGATGTGTGCACCGACGCGGGCGATGGCCGCCTCGACTTCAGCTTCGGTGTACAGGCAGTCAGCCTCTCGCATGATTTGACGGATATGCTCGAGATCAGCGGACATGGCGCTCTCCAAGGGGGTGGCGGATTCGGAAAAGCGGGCAAAGGTACGCATCCAGACGAGCCAGATCAAGCGTTTCTGGACTAACGTACTGTATGTCTATAGGACAACACCCTCGGATAGATTAATCTAGGCCGGTTTTTTTGCCCGCCGCCGGAGCCTTTCCCTATGCCCATCCGTGAGATCCGCCACCCGCTGATCCGACACAAACTTGGCCTTATGCGCCGCGCAGACATTAGCACGAAGAATTTCCGTGAGCTTGCTCAGGAAGTCGGTGCACTGCTGACCTACGAGGCTACCAAAGACCTGCCCCTTGAATCCTATGACATCGAGGGCTGGTGCGGCACCGTTTCGGTCGAGAAAATCGCCGGTAAGAAGATTACCGTCGTGCCGATCCTGCGCGCCGGCATCGGCATGCTCGAAGGTGTCCTGAGCCTGATCCCGGGCGCCAAAGTCAGCGCCGTGGGCGTGGCGCGCAACGAGGAAACCCTCGAAGCGCACACCTATCTGGAGAAGCTGGTTCCGGAGATCGACGAACGGTTGGCCATGATCATCGACCCGATGCTCGCCACTGGCGGCTCGATGGTCGCGACCATCGACCTGCTGAAAAAGGCCGGCTGCAAGGACATCTGCGCCATGGTCCTGGTGGCCGCCCCCGAAGGCATCGCCGTGGTAGAGAAGGCTCACCCGGACGTGACCATCTACACCGCCTCCATCGATCAGAAACTGAACGAACATGGCTACATCATTCCTGGGCTTGGCGATGCTGGCGACAAGATCTTCGGCACCAAGCAGAAGGACGCGTGAACATGCAGGATGAGTTCAACGATCCGCTCTGGCGCCAGGTGTTGTCGGGTGCGCAGATGCTGTTCGTGGCGTTTGGCGCCCTGGTGTTGATGCCGCTGATTACCGGCCTCGACCCCAATGTCGCGCTGTTCACGGCGGGCCTGGGGACCATTTTGTTCCAGGTCGTGACCGGACGTCAGGTCCCGGTGTTCCTGGCGTCGAGCTTTGCCTTCATCACCCCGATCATTCTCGCCAAGGGCCAGTTCGGCCTGGCAGCGACCATGGGCGGGGTCATGGCGGCCGGTTTCGTCTACACCTTCCTGGGCCTGGCCGTGAAGATCAAGGGCACCGGGTTCATCGACCGCTTGCTGCCGCCGGTGGTCATTGGCCCGGTTATCATCTCGATCGGCCTGGCCATGGCACCGATTGCCGCAAACATGGCCATGGGCAAGGCCGGCGACGGTACCGAGCTGATTCATTACCAGACGGCAATGATGATCTCCATGCCGGCGCTGCTGACCACCCTGATCGTGGCGGTGTTCGGCAAAGGTATCTTCCGCCTGGTGCCGATCATCTCCGGCGTGCTGGTCGGGTTTGGCATGGCGTTTTTCTTCGGTGTCGTCGATACCGCGAAGATCGCCGCCGCGCCCTGGTTCGCGCTGCCGCAATTCACCGCACCCGAGTTCAACTGGCAGGCGATTCTGTTCATTGTCCCGGTGGCCCTGGCTCCGGCCATCGAACACATCGGTGGCGTGATCGCGGTCGGCAGTGTGACCGGTCGCGACTACCTGAAAAAGCCTGGCCTGCACCGCACGCTGTTTGGTGACGGTATCGCCACCACCGCAGCCGGCCTGCTCGGCGGCCCGCCCAACACCACCTACGCCGAAGTCACGGGCGCGGTGATGCTGACCAAGAACTACAACCCGAAGATCATGACCTGGGCGGCGATCTTTGCCATGAGCCTGGCGTTCATCGGCAAGTTCGGCGCGCTGCTGCAAAGCATTCCAGTACCCGTCATGGGCGGGATTCTGTGCCTGTTGTTCGGTTCGATCGCGGCGGTGGGGATGAACACCATGATCCGCCACAAGATCGACCTGGGCGAAGCGCGCAACCTGGTGATTGTCTCGGTCACGCTGGTATTCGGGATTGGCGGTGTGCTGGTCGGTACCGGTACCGGTCCGGATGACTTCGGCCTCAAGGGCATCGCGTTGTGCGCCGTCGTGGCGATTGCGTTGAACCTGATCCTGCCGGGGAATGACGGCTGGAAGAAAAAACTGCCGGATGAGCCGTTGTTGTAACCGGCGACTCAATCCCCTGTGGCGAGGGAGCTTGCTCCCGCTGGGTCGCGAAGCGGCCCCAAAATCCTTGCAATCCATGAAGATTTTGTGAGTGCTGCGCACTCAAGCGGGAGCAAGCTCCCTCGCCACGACACGCCCGCCGTCACTTCAATGCGTGCACCTACACAGCGATCGATGCCCTTTCACACAACCTCGCGGAACTGCGTTGAACCTGATCCTGCGGGGGAATGATGGCTGGAAAAAACTGCCGGATGAGCCGTTGTTGTAACCGGCGACTCAATCCTCTGTGGCGAGGGAGCTTGCTCCCGCTGGGTCGCGAAGCGGCCCCAAAATCCTGCAATCCATGAAGATTTTGTGAGTGCTGCGCACTCAAGCGGGAGCAAGCTCCCTCGCCACAACACGCCCGCCGTCACTTCAATGCGTGCGCCTACACAGCGATCGGCGCCCTTTCACACAACCTCGCGGAACTGCGTTGAACCTGATCCTGCGGGGGAATGATGGCTGGAAAAAACTGCCGGAT
>NZ_JBYTBK010000016.1:104228-112861 GCF_058789115.1 Pseudomonas sp. FW300-N1A1
GCAAGCTCCCTCGCCACAACACGCCCGCCGTCACTTCAATGCGTGCGCCTACACAGCGATCGGCGCCCTTTCACACAAGGTGTTCAACGCCTGCGCCCACTGCGGGTCATCGTTCAGGCACGGCACCAGCACCAACTCCTCGCCACCCGCCTCGCGGAACTGCTCCCGCCCACGATCACCGATTTCCTCCAGGGTTTCGATGCAGTCGGCGACAAACGCCGGGCACATCACCAGCACCTTTTTCACACCCTGCCTGGCCAGCTCATCCAGACGGGCTTCCGTGTAAGGTTCGATCCATTTGGCACGGCCCAACCGCGACTGGAATGACACGGACCATTTGCCGTCCGGCAACCCCATGCGCTCGGCCAATGCGGCCGCCGTACGCAGGCATTGACCGCGATAACAGGTTGCAACCACCTCAGCAGGCGCACCGGCACAGCAATCGCCGCCGCCTTCAAAGCTATGGCCCGGGTTGAGCTTCTTCAGGTGCCGCTCCGGCAACCCGTGAAAACTCAGCAGCAGGTGATCGTAGTCCTGCTCAAGGTACGGCCTGGCGCTGGCAGCCAAGGCTTCGAGGTACTCGGGCTGATCGTAGAACGGCTGGAGAATCGAGAACTGCACATCCAGCTTCTTCTCACGCACGACCCGCCTGGCTTCCTCGACGACGGTCGTCACGGTGCTGTCAGCAAACTGCGGGTACAGCGGTGCGAGCGTGACCTGCTTGATGCCTTGCGCAGCGATGCGTGTGAGTACCGTCTCAATCGACGGCTCGCCATAACGCATCGCCAGCTCGACCGGCCCCTGGGTCCATTGCGCAGTCATCACCTGCTGCAAGCGACGACTGAGCACCACCAGCGGCGAGCCTTCATCCCACCAGATCGAGGCATAGGCGTGGGCCGACTGCTCGGGGCGCTTGATCAGAATCAGCGAAACCAGCAAGCGTCGCACCGGCCAGGGCAGGTCAATAACGTAGGGGTCCATCAGAAATTGATTGAGGTAGCTGCGCACGTCCGCGACCTGTGTGGAAGCGGGCGAGCCCAGGTTGACCAGGAGCAACGCGTGATCGGTCATGCAACGTCCTATTTCAAAGGCGGCTGGACAAGTCATCCAGAGCCGCACGCAAATCAGTGAACCGGAAAGTGAAACCCGCCGCCATCAAGCGCGACGGTGTTGCCCGCTGGCCACCGAGCAATAACAGTGACAACTCGCCAAGACCGACCTTGAGCACAAGGGACGGCAACGGCATGAACGCCGGCCGGTGCAGTACACCGGCCAATGTCTTGGCAAACTCGCGATTGCGCACCGGTTTAGGCGCGCAGGCATTATAAGGACCACTGGCATCATTCTGATGCAGAAGAAAATCAATCAGGCCGATTTGATCCTCGATATGGATCCACGACATCCACTGCCGACCATTGCCAATCGGCCCGCCCAGCCCGGCCTTGAAGGGCAACAAGAGCCGCGACAAAAAGCCGCCCTCCGCCGACAGCACCAGGCCAGTGCGCACCAGCACCACGCGAATGCCCAAGGCCTCGGCCCGCTGCGCGGTTTCTTCCCAGGCAATGCACAATTGGCTGGCGAAATCTTCGCTGACCGGGGGCGAGTCCTCGCTCAACTCACGTTCGCCACCATCGCCGTACCAGCCCACGGCCGATCCGGAAATCATCACCCGTGGTTTTTGTTCGCGACTGTCCAGCCATGCCAGCAGGGTTTCTGTCAGGCTGATCCGACTGCTCCAGAGCACTGCCTTGCGTCGATGGGTCCAGAGTCGGCTGGCAATGGGAGCCCCGGCCAGATTGATCACCGCATCCACCGATGCGGGGCCAATGTCTTCCAGGCGGCCAATGCCACGCACCTTGGCACCGCATAAGGCGGGCACCTTTTCCGGCTTGCGGCTCCACACCGTCAGGCTGTGCCCCTGGCTCAACCAGAGTCGGCAAAGCTGGCGTCCTATCAAACCAGTACCGCCGGTCAGCAATATGTGCATGACGTGTTCCTCACGTAGCGTTTTACCCCGATCACTAGTCTATTTTTATAGGCAGGGATGTTTCGGATCGGGCGGCTCTGTGATTAACAATAGGCCAAGCTGCCAGAACGAGAGCGCTGAAAGTTATACCAAAAAATAAAATTGTACAGGTTTGGCCCGAAGCGTAGCCTGTAGAGAAAGGTAAACGAGGCCCCCTATGACTGTACCCATCGCAATCATCGGCACCGGAATCGCCGGACTTTCTGCGGCACAAGCCCTGCAGGAAGCCGGGCACGTCGTGCAATTGTTCGATAAAAGCCGTGGCAGTGGTGGCCGCATGTCGAGCAAGCGTAGCGATGCCGGCTCACTGGACATGGGCGCACAGTATTTCACCGCCCGCGATCGCCGATTCGTCACTGAAGTCCAGCGCTGGCATGCCAATGGCTGGGTCGCTGAATGGGCGCCTCAGCTCTACAACTTTCATGGCGGACAACTCAGTACCTCGCCGGATGAACAGACCCGCTGGGTGGGCACACCCCGCATGAGCGCCATCACTCGCGCCCTGATCGGCGAGACGGAAGTGCACTTCGCCTGCCGCATCACCGAGGTCTACCGTGGCGAAGAACATTGGCACCTGCAGGATGCCGAGGGCTTCACCCATGGCCCCTTCAGCCATGTCGTGATTGCGACGCCGGCACCACAGGCCACGGCCTTGCTGGCGGCGGCGCCGAAACTCGCCGGGGTTGCCGCGGGGGTAAAAATGGACCCGACCTGGGCCGTAGCCCTGGCCTTCGAAACGCCGCTGGAAACGCCCATGGAAGGCTGCTTCGTCCAGGACAGCGCGCTCGACTGGCTGGCTCGCAATCGCAGCAAACCCGGGCGCGACAATACCCTGGACACCTGGATCCTGCATGCCACCAGCGCCTGGAGCCGACAACACATCGACCTGTCCAGGGAAGCGGTGATCGAGCAACTGCACGGTGCCTTCGCCGAACTGTTGCACAGCGCCATGCCCGCCCCCAGCTTCAGCCTGGCCCATCGCTGGCTCTATGCCCGGCCAGCCGGCAACCATGAGTGGGGCGCACTGGCCGATGCCGACCTGGGCTTGTACGTGTGCGGCGACTGGTGCCTGTCCGGACGCGTGGAAGGCGCCTGGCTGAGCGGCCAGGAAGCTGCTCGCCGCTTGCATGCGCACCTGCAGTGACCGGATGGACGGTCTGGAAGTGGCGCCACGCAGGCCAACGCCCTATAGCGGCCCACGCCCCTACCTGAGAAAAAACTTATACAAGTAATTTGACTTGTACATCATCGAATCTATGATCAAACAAAGCTGTACAGCGCCAACTACTTGTACAGGTTTAGATCCGAGGCACTTCGATGAACAGCCAGAGCGCGAGCAAACCGAAAATCGCCATCAGTGCCTGCCTGATGGGTGCCGAGGTCAGGTACAACGGCGGGCATAAAGCGTCCCGGCTGTGCAGCCAGGTCCTGGGTAATTACGTCGAGTGTGTCCCGGTGTGCCCCGAAGTCGCCATTGGCCTGGGGGTACCTCGCGAGCCGATTCGCCTGGTCGGCGATCTGCGGCAACCACATGCCGTCGGCACCCTGAACCCTGAACACGATGTCACCCGCCTGCTGGCCGATTACGGGCAGCGCATGGCCAGTGAACTCGGCGATATCTGCGGCTATGTCTTCATGCAGAAATCACCCTCCTGTGGCCTGGAGCGAGTCAGGGTCTATCACGCCAACGGCAACCTCCAGGACGGCGGCGCACGCGGCATCTACGCCCAGGCGTTTTGCGCCCGGCACCCAAGCATGCCGGTAGAAGAGGACGGCCGGCTCAACGATCCGATACTGCGCGAGAACTTCCTGACCCGGGTGTTCGTATACGCCGCCTGGCAGGCCATGTTGCAAGCCGGGTTGAGCCGCCAGGGCCTGACCGACTTCCACGCCCGCTACAAGTACCTGCTGATGGCCCACAACCCGGTGCAATACAAGGCCTTGGGCAATCTGCTGGGCCGCTCGGACCCGAGCGATCCGAATGAGCTGGGCCCGCGCTACTTCAAGGCGCTGATGACAGCCCTCGCGCAATGCGCCACCCGCCGCACCCACAGCAACGTGCTGCAACACCTCGCGGGCTATTTCAAGCGAGTCATCAGCCGTGAGGACAAACAGGAAATGCAGCACCTCATCAGCCAGTACCGCCACGGCATCGTGCCGCTGGTGGTTCCCCTGACGTTGCTCAAGCATCACTTGCGCCAGCATCCCGACCCGTACGTTGCGCAGCAGGTCTACCTGCAACCGCACCCGGAAAATCTCAGCCTGCGAAATGCGATTTAAATGAAAAACCAACCCGATACCCTTGCCCAGGATGGCGGCGCCGGTTACCAACAGGCGCTGGCTGAAAGCTGGCTGCCGATCCGCGACGTGGCCCGCGTGACCGGCGTCAATGCCATCACCTTGCGTGCCTGGGAGCGCCGTTACGGGCTGATCGTGCCGCAGCGCAGCCCAAAGGGGCACCGCCTGTTCTCGGCCGACCATGTACAACGCATCCACACCATTGTGACCTGGCTCAACCGTGGCGTAGCCGTGAGCCAGGTCAAGCCGCTGCTCGACACGCCGCAGGCGTTCAGCACGGCGGTGGAAAACGAGTGGAAGATCCTGCGCCAGAAACTGACCCAGGCCATCAGTCAGCTGGCCGAGCGGGAGGTCGACGATCTGATCAACCAGGCCATGTCGTTATACCCGCCCCGGACCTTGTGCGAGCAACTGCTGATGCCGCTGCTGGGTGAACTCGAACAGCGGTGGCAGGGGCAGTTCGGCGCACGGATGGAACAACGGTTCTTCCATGGTTGGTTGCGCAGCAAATTGGGCGCCAGGCTCTACCACAACAACCGCCAGCTGCGCGGTGCGCCGCTGTTGCTGATCAACCACTCCGACCTGCCACTGGAGCCGCAACTGTGGCTGGCCGCCTGGCTGATCAGCAGCACCGACTGCCCGGTGGAAGTGTTCGACGGGCCGCTGCCGGCGGGCGAACTGGCCCTGGCGGTCGAGCACTTACAAGCACGCGCGGTACTGCTGTACTCGAGCACATCGATCAATCTCAAACAGCTGACGAAACTTCTGCACAACGTCAGCTGCCCAACACTCATCGCCGGACCCACGGTGTGCATCCACCACACTGAGTTGTCCGTGAGCACTACAGACTGCGCTGATTTGCTCCTCGCCAAAGACCCCTTGGCGGCCCACCAGATGCTGCTTGCGCGCGGACTCATTTAAATGCCCAAGGCCAACCCGACCCTGCAATTGATCTGGCTGCGCAACGACTTGCGCTTGCATGACAACACAGCGCTCTCGGCCGCCACGGCGCGCGGCCCGAGTGTAGCGTTGTACCTGTTGAGCGCCGAGCAATGGCTGGCCCACGATGATGCACCGTGCAAAGTGGACTTCTGGCTACGCAACCTGCGGCCATTGAGCCAGGCACTCGGCGAGCTGAACATTCCCCTGCTGATCCGCAGCGCCCCCCACTGGGACGACGCCCCCGGGGTACTGGTCGCACTGTGCAACGAGCTGAACATCGAGGCCGTCCACGTCAACGAGGAATACGGCGTTCATGAGACACGCCGGGATACGGCCGTCAGCCAGGCCCTCGACGCCAGCGCAGTGGCTTTCCATCACTACCTGGATCAATTGCTGTTCAAGCCAGGCAGTGTACTGACCAAGACCGGCACCTGGTTCAAGGTTTACAGCCAGTTCCGCAAAGTCTGTCATGCCCGCTTGCAGGACGCGCTGCCCCAGTTGGTGGCGCCCCCCAAGGCTCAGTCCCCCATGACAATCAACAGCGACCCGGTTCCCGAGCAGATCCCGGGCTTTGAGACGCCGAGCGCGCAGCTTCGCGCACTCTGGCCGGCAGGCGAGGACGAAGCGCACCGACGGCTTGAGTTTTTCGCCCAGGCACAGATCCATTACTACCAGGACGAACGCGACATGCCGGCCAAGCCCGGCACCAGTCAGTTGTCGGCCTACCTCGCCACCGGCGTGATTTCGCCCCGGCAATGCCTGCACGCCGCACTGCAAGCGAATCAAGGCGAGCTCGACAGTGGCAGCGTTGGCGCAGTGACCTGGATCAACGAGCTGCTGTGGCGCGAATTCTACAAACACATTCTGGTGGGCTACCCACGGGTCTCCCGGCACCAGGCCTTTCGCCCGGAAACCGAAGCCGTGGCCTGGCGCACAGCGCCTGACGAACTGGCCGCCTGGAAAGAGGCGCGCACCGGCTTGCCCATCATCGACGCGGCCATGCGCCAACTGCTGGCCACCGGCTGGATGCACAACCGCCTGCGGATGGTGGTGGCGATGTTCCTGAGCAAAAACCTGTTGATCGACTGGCGTGAAGGCGAACGCTTTTTCATGCGCCACCTGATCGACGGCGACCTGGCGGCGAACAACGGTGGCTGGCAATGGAGTGCTTCCACGGGCACCGACGCGGCGCCCTGGTTCCGGATTTTCAACCCGTTGAGCCAATCGGCAAAATTCGACCCCGAAGGGCTATTTATCAAACACTGGCTGCCGGAGCTGGCCGAACTGGACAACAAAGATATCCACAACCCGGCGGCCTCGGGCGGATTGTTTGCCGTGGCAGGCTATCCGCTGCCCATCGTCAACCTCAGTCAAACGCGGGAGCGTGCACTGGCGGCGTTCAAACACCTGCCTGCGTCCCCGGGTGTCGGGGCATAGCGTGATGCACATGTACCCACATTGACTGACTGAAAGGAGAACGGGATGAGTCTCACGCCTCCACGGCGGTACTGGCTGACGGGCGCCAGCAATGGCATTGGCGCCGCACTGGCCGAAGAGCTGTTGAAATCCGGTGCGCACCTAGCGGTCAGTGCACGCAAGAGCGCGTCGTTGAAGGTGCTCGCGCTGCGCTATCCCGGGCAAGTGCTGGTGGTCCCCGGTAACCTGACCAACAGCCAGACCGTGCGCGAAATCGGCGAACAGATCCAGCAGGCGTGGGGCGCGCTGGACAGCGTGATTCTCAACGCCGGCACCTGTGAATACGTCGACCCCCAACCGTTCGACCCATCGATCATCGAACATGTGGTGCGCACTAACCTGCTCGCCTGCAGCTATTGCACTGAGGCCGCCCTGCCCTTGCTTCGTGCCGGCACTGCGCCCCATCTGGTGGGCATTGCCAGCCCGGTGACGTACCTGCCGCTGCCTCGGGCAGAAGCCCATGGCACGTCGAAAGCCGGCCTGCGTCACCTGTTTGAATCCTTGCGAATCGAGCTGGCGCCGGAGGGTATTGAAGTCACCATGGTCAGCCCCGGCGCCGTCGACACCCGGCTGATCGAAGCAACGGAGCGCCCGATGCCCCTGAGTTGGCCCGTCGACAAGGCGGCGCGGTACATCGTCGGAAAACTCAAACAGCGCCCATTGGAAATCGCCTTCCCCGCCTTGCATATGTCGCAGCTGTGGCCACTGTCGAAACCGACTGACCAGGTCAAACTGGTGATCGGCAAACCCATGCTCAGGAGCTCGCCGCCCATCAAGGACTCGCCATGAATGTCGCCGGCCGCAAGGCTGCGGCAAAACGTCCGTCAGAGCGTTCACACAGCCATGGCTCGCTGCCTTACACTGCCGGCCATGAACACCATCCCCCTCACCGAAATCGTCGAGCCTGCGGTCACCTGCTCAACCTGCGCGGCCTGCTGCTGCCAGCTCGAAGTCATGCTGATCACCGACACTGGCGTACCTGACCGGTTCATCGACACTGACGATTGGGGCGGGGAAGTCATGCTGCGCCTGGACGACGGCTGGTGCGCCGCACTCGATCGCGACACGATGATGTGCACCATCTACGAAAAACGCCCGCTGATCTGCCGGGAGTTCGAGATGGGGGCGCCGGAATGTATCGAAGAGCGCCAGGGAATTGCGACGGCGTACCGCTGAGCGGTCGGATATTAACGGCCTGACTGACGCTTGGGTGGCAGCGACCCGCTGTTTGACGAACCAGGCTCGGAACAGCAGAAGGTTTCCCACGCACAGTTGCCAGACTGACAGCTATGCAACCTGCACTACACCTCCACTCTTCAGCTGAAAAAACCTACAGCATTCAAAGAAGCGCCTGATTTAACTCCGCTCCCCTCCTCGCCTAGCGTGCTCGTCCCTACCGATCACATAAGGCCGTGTCTGGCATGAGGCGCTATCACATCACCGTCGGAGCCAAAACCACGGTCAACGGCACCGTGCTCACCGGCTACGCATACAGCACCATCAATGGCCAGGCCATGGCCCGTGAAGGCGATGAGGTCGACTGCCCGGAATGCGACAGCACCGGGGTCATCGTGTGCGACGGCCCGCACCTGGTGGACTTGCTTGATGGCCGCCCCGCCGCCCTCGACGGCGATCTCTGCAGTTGCAAGTGCGACCCGCCGCCGCGACTGATTGCCAACCAGAATCTCAGGTGTCAGTTGTTCGACGATGTCGCGCCACGCCCCCGAGTCACTGCTCAACCCGCCGCGCCAACCGCACGCCACCCGGTAGCCGAACCGCGCCCCTCCAGCGTCACCCCTGCACCGGCGCCGAATCGTCCCACGTCGACCTTCGCGCCGCTGCCCGGACAGGTCTGCGAGAACCTCTGGCGCGAGTACCAGCAAAGAGCCGA
>NZ_JBYTBK010000017.1:0-109879 GCF_058789115.1 Pseudomonas sp. FW300-N1A1
GCCAAATCCCACAGCTTCCACACCGGCCAGACCCCGGTCATGAAGTACAACCGCCAGTTGATGCAGGCGATCATGTGGGACCGCATTCATATTGCCGACATCGTGGGCGTCGAGGTGATCAGTCTGGATGACGCGCCACGTGGCTATGGCGAATTCGATGCGGGTGTGCCGAAGAAGTTTGTGATTGATCCGCATAAGTTGTTTAGTGCGGTGTAAGGCTTCACGCGAACAAAAACGGCAACCTTGGGGTCGCCGTTTTTTATAGTGTAATCGCAGGGACATATTCGACTGATTTGGATCATGCTACCCGAGCCGAATATTGTTGATTACGGCGCTGATATTCTTAATCTCACGAGCTTGCGGTGAGGTTAGCAAGTCTAAAATCTTATTTTCTTTCGATAGCTTCATGTCGAGTTCGTAAATTGAACGACTGACAAGGTCGTGAGCGTCAATGGGTTGCAGCGTTTCATAAATATTATCGTGCGAGTAATCTGGTTCGGGGTAGCTCCATTCTGTTTTAGACTTGACTCCTCTAGGGAGAGGAGCGCGAGGCCCAAGTTTTGCTGTGGGGTCGATGAAAGAGCTCTTCCTGCTGCTTAGCGAAGGCGCATAGCTTGACGAAGCGGATGAGACACGTGGACTATCGGGTGAGGTAGAACGCCGATAGGAGAATTGCCCAGTATTCGGATAGTCCAAGCTGTTTATCCTTGATGAGAGTTGGAGTGGCTGCGAAATGAGATCGCTTGTGAAATCTTTCTTCACGACCGAAATCGCACGATCGACACGAGCCATTCGTGATGAAAAAACTCTGCCTGCTTCTGCTATCGGGTTCAGGAGTTTCTGCATTGGAATGCTGAAGTGCCCGGTTGGATCAGTCCGGTTCGCTGGGTTCTCCATGCAATATCCATACGCATTCAACCCCCCTTCCCCAAACGGACTCCAACTGTCCGGGCTGTTGAACCTCATCAACACCGGGTTAAACGCCCGATAACCATTGCCCAACAAATAATGCCCCGTCACCGGGTCTGGCCGTTCGCCGTTGAAGCCGAGCAGGCTGAGCAGGCCGTTCTCCGGGGTGCGATAACCGTAAGGTGTGTAGGCGAGGTGATGGGGGCGGGTGGCGTCGAGGATGGCCAGCACCGAGCGTTGCTGATCAGTGGCGAGCAAGCGAGTTTCCTGCGTGCCGTTCTGGCGTTGTTGCTGCGCCAGCAGTTGGTCTTCGTGCTGCATGATCGAACGCTGTAACACGCCTTGAATTTCGGTCGCCAGGCGGTCCTTGAGGTAGAAGCGTTGGCTGCTGGGCTGTGCCGTTGGGGTGCAATCGACCAGGCGATCCTTGGCGTCGTAGTGGTAGCGGCAGAGCAGGGTTTGGCGGTGGGGCTGCATGGGCGGGGCTCCCTGAAGGACGCGGTAATTCAGGGTTTTACTGTGGCCCAAGCGAGCGGGGTTGTGTACTAGCAGAACTGTTAGGGTCGGCGGCGGGAGGTGACGCAGAGCGTCACGGGCGGTATTCCCACGCGGAGCATGGGAATGATCAATTTTGTGCCTTACAACCCCGCCAACGCCCCTTGATACAACACCGGCCCGGTCGGTTGCCCGGTGGGTGAGCCACCCTCTGGCTCCAGGCTGACCGCCAGTGCAATCGGTGTACCCAGCAGGGCCTGTTGTTCATCGCTCAATTCAACCCGGCCTTGGCCATCCATCGGGATCATGCCCATTGAGAGGGGGTTGCCATCGGCCGGGATCGCCCACAGTTCCAGGCTGCGCCCGGGGGCGATGGCAGGGAGGGTCAGGGGATCGACCTGCAGGTAGTCGTCATGGGCCTGGATGCGCAGGGCCGGTTGGGCGCTGGCGTCGAGCAAGGTGGCGCTGTAGCGGGCGTTGTCGCGGTGGTAAAGCAGGCTCAGGGTCAGCGCCACCAACAGCGAGCAGACCGCCGCCGTGATGCGTAACCCGTTCCAGAACGGGCGTTTGGCCGGTACGTGCAGGTGTTGAGGTTCGATGCGCGCGTTGATGGTGGCCCACACCCGGTCCGGCACCGGGACGGCCACCAGGGGTTCATTGAGCAGGGCCAGGCTTGCTTGCCACTTGGCCACCTCGTTGCGCAGCTCGGCGTCGTCCAGCAACCACTGTTCGAAACGCCGGCGCGCGGGCACCGACATCAGACCAATGGCGTAGTCGGCGGCCAGCGCTCGGCGCAGGCGGCGATTGTGAATGTTCATGATTCCAGGCACCTGCGCAGGCGTTCCATGCCACGGCGAACCGAGGACTTGACCGAACCCGGGGACGCGGTCAGGTGCTCGGCCAGTTCCCGGCAGTTCAACCCCTGAAAGTAGGCCGCACTGATCGACTGGCGCTGTTTGTCATCCAGGGTCTCCAGGCTGCGGTTCAGCGCATGGGTTTCGCGGTCGCTACTGAAAGACTCCTGGGTTGAAGGCGCATTGTCGGCCAGTGCCTGTTCCTCCTGATCGGTCAGGCGCCGGTCGCGGTGTTTGCGTAGCTGGTCGATGGCCTGGTGGCGGGTGATGTTGATCATCCAGGCCATCGGCGCCGACACCTGCGCCTGATAACGCGAAGCGTTGTTCCAGATGCGCACGAAGCTTTCCTGCAGCACGTCTTCGGCCAACGCCTTGTTACCCATGAAGTGCAGGGCCACGCCATGCAGACGCGGTGCGGCGCTGCGATACAGAGTCTCGAACGCACGGCGGTCACCGAGTGAGCATTGCGCCAGGAGTTGGCTGAGGGAATCGGCGTTGGCGGTGGAAATGGTCATTCTCCAGGCGAAAGCGGTGCGCGGGCGGGTAATGGGCACAGTGCTCACAGGCTAGTTCAGCCTGGGCGGTCGTGCCATTCATCGGCTGCTGGTGCGGGTGCCACGGCCCTTATGCATCTCAGCGCTGAAAATGGATGGGTGAACGCGGAACAATCCCGGGCCGGTTTCAGTCAAAATGGCGGTTCGTCGCCCATGAAGGGCACCTTTGAGAGTTCAGGAGTTGGTTTCGATGAAGATTTCACGCGGTTTTGCTTTGGCTTCGCTCATGACTCTGGCGGCCAACCCGGTCTTCGCCGGTTTCAGCCTGAACGATGTAGCGGGTGCAGTATCGGGCATGCAAGGTGGCGACAAGGCTGCAGCCACGGCGCCGACCTCGCAGGCCGTCGGTTTGCTGAGCGCCTTGAGCGCGCTGAATGTGACGCCGGAACAAGCGATTGGCGGCACCAGTGCGATGCTGGGCCTGGCGAAGAACCAGCTCAGCACCACTGACTATTCGGAGCTGGCCAAGAGCGTGCCGGGGATCGAAAAGCTGGCGGGTGGCGGTGAGCTGGGCGCCCTGGCGGGCTTGCTGGGTTCGTCCGGCAAAACGGCCGGCCTGGACAATGCCCTGGGCACGGTCAAGGACTCCAACGATCTGAACACCGCCTTCAGCGCACTGGGCATGGACAGTGGCATGGTCGGCCAGTTTGCCCCAATCCTGCTGCAGTTCCTGGGCCAACAGGGTGTGGCCGGTACGTTGCTGCAGAGCCTGGGCGGTATCTGGGGCGCCGGTAGCTGATTCAGCGACGCTCGGCGCGCAAGGCGTCGATGCGTGCTTCTTTCTCGGTCCAGAGCTGGTTGACCCAGTTCTGGATTTCTTCCCGAAACGCCGGATCGTTTTCGTAGTCACCCTGCCACAGTGCCGGGTCCAGCTCGCGGGTCTTGATGTCGATGATCACCCGTGGCACCGCGCCGCTGATCAAATCCCAGAACCCCGGAATCTTCGCCTGTGGATACACCACGGTCACGTCGAGGATGGCGTCCAGCTGTTCGCCCATTGCCGCCAATACAAACGCCACGCCACCGGCCTTGGGCTTGAGCAGGTACTTGAAGGGGGATTGCTGGGCGCTACGTTTGGCCAAGGTGAAGCGCGTGCCTTCCAGGTAGTTGACCACGGTCACCGGCTGACGCTTGAACAGCTCGCAGGCGGCTTTGGTGATCTCCAGGTCCTTGCCTTGCAGCTCCGGGTGTCTGGCCAGGAAGGCTTTGCTGTAGCGCTTCATGAATGGGTAATCCAGTGCCCACCAGGCTAGGCCCAGGAACGGCACCCAGATCAGCTCCTTTTTCAGGAAGAACTTGAAGAACGGTGTGCGCCGATTGAGGGTCTGGATCAGTGCCGGGATATCGACCCAGGACTGGTGATTGCTGACCACCAGGTAGGAGGTGTCGACCCGCAGGCCTTCGCCCCCGCGAATGTCCCATTGGGTGGGGATGCACAGGGCAAAAATCAGCTTGTCGATTTCGGCCCAGGTCTCGGCGATCCACATCACCGCCGCGCTGGCATAGTCGCGATAACGCCCCGACAGGAGCAGTTTGAACAGGGCAAACACCAGCAACGGCCCGATCAGGACCAGGGTGTTGAGCAGCAGTAGCAGGGTGACGAAACAGCCGGTGAGCAGGCGGCGCATAAATGACTCTTGGCAATTTTTGGGCGCGCCATGATAAGCAGCTTCGACGCGCAGGCCAAATGTGGGGGCCGACGAATGTTTCACCTTTGTGCGGGTATGCTGCGCCGATGATCTGGTTTTAGCGGTGTTCTCGCTTGCCCGCGAAAGCGGTCTGAAGAGCGAACGAATTGCTGACTGACTGTCTAAAATTCCGCTGCCCACTCCTCAAGGAACCCCATCACGTGAAATCCGTCCTCGCACTGTTATCCCTCCTGGCCCTGCCAGTCATGGCCGCCGAGCCGACCTTGTATGGCCGCTACGAATACATCCAGCTGCCGGAAATCGGCGGTGAAGTGCTCAAGGCCAAGATGGACACCGGCGCACTGACCGCCTCGCTGTCGGCCAGGGACATCGAGACCTTCACCCGCGATGGCGAAGAGTGGGTACGCTTCCGCCTGGCGACCAAGGATGCGAGCAACAAGGTCTACGAGCACAAGGTGGCGCGGATCAGCAAGATCAAGACCCGCTCCGAAGAAGACGAGGATGACAATGAAGTGATCGAGCCCACCAAGCGTCCGGTGGTCGATCTGGAGCTGTGCCTGGGGGATGTCAAACGCACCGTCGAGGTCAACCTGACTGACCGCAGCAGCTTTAATTATCCGTTGCTGATCGGGGCCAAGGCGTTGCGTGAGTTTGGCGCGGCGGTGAATCCGGCGCGGCGGTTTACGGCGGATAAGCCGGATTGTTGATTTGGCTGGAGGTCCTGGTTGTGGGATTTCACGGATATCCGCGGATATAAAGGGCCAATCAGGTTGCTTGTTTACTGACTTTTGAGCACTCACCGATTTTACGCGAGGCCTTTTTGATCACTGCTTTCGGGCCTCGCGTTTTAGTTACCTTGTTTGTGTAAATACTGGATGCGCAATTTTGTAGGGTTTTGACGCGATATGCGAGAAATTGGGCTTGCGTAGTGTTTCGATACCTGATCATACCTCACAGGTCGCGGATTTGTTTCTTCGCTTGTTGCAAATCCCAATTCATACTACCTAGACTTATTTGACTTTTATATAGTATGTCTTTCATATCTTTTGGCCTGAATTTGCCTTCTCTTGTTCCTACTAAAATATCAAGATAGATATTTTCCGTTTCCTTTAGATTTTCAATGATCTCTTCCATATCTTTTATATTTCTTTGGGGAGGCGTGCGCTTAAAGATTTTGTCAGTTTTGGCTATGCGTCCTTCAATGGTTTTTTCAAGCAAAAATAATTCAGGAGTCTTATTGGCTTCGTTCGCTAACTTCATAATATTTTGATCGCCGCCCAGTGTGCCGGCAGTTTTATGGATGACATACTTGGTTGATTTTGATATCGGCGTCCGTGGTGTATGGTGTGTCTTAGCTGCTTTGCTGATAGTTTTAATAAAGTCCGCAACGTTAAAGTGGCCAGTAGGATCTATCCCATTCCGTGGATCCCCATCGCAATACGCATACGCATTCAATCCGCCTTTCCCAAACGGACTCCAACTGTCCGGACTGTTAAACCGCATCAACACCGGATTGAACTGCCGATACCCATTCCCCAAATGATAGTGCCCGGTCAGCGGGTCCGGCCGTTCGCCATTGAACCCGAGCAGGCTGAGCATTCCGTTTTCCGCCGGGCGATGACCGTAGGGGCTGTAGGCGAGAAGATGAAATCCGGTTAACCCGCATGCACCCAACACCGATCGTTGCTGATCCGTCGCCAACAAGGCGGTATCGACTTTACCGTCCTGCTGCCGCTGCTGTGCCAGCAACTGATCGTCATGCTGGAAAACGCTGGTCCGTAGCGTGCCCTGGATCTCAGTCGCCAAGCGACTTTTGCAGTAGAAGCGCTGGAGGGTGGGCAGCGTGCGGAGAGTGCAATCGGTCTGACGATCCAGCGGGTCATAGCTGTACCGACTCAGTACGGTGGCGCGGTGGGAAACAGGCATTGGCTGATCTCCGTGCAAGTTCCGAATGACAGGATGACCAGCATCCGGTTTTTTTCAGCCTTTGCCTACTATCAGAACTGCTAGGTACTACAGACCTCGCCGCTGATTACCCGTGTCGGATTGACGACGACTGCGCCTTGGGGCACCGTTCGTCCATTCAATTGCCGGGCCTGGATGCCATGCCTCATATCCTGATTGTCGAAGACGAAGCGGCGATTGCCGATACCCTGGTGTATGCGTTGCAAGGCGAGGGGTTCACCACCACGTGGTTGAGCCTGGGGGCTGCCGCGCTTGAGCATCAACGGGTGACACCGGCCGACCTGGTTATTCTGGACATCGGCTTGCCGGACATCAGCGGCTTTGAAACCTGCAAGCAGTTGCGGCGTTTCAGCGAGGTGCCGGTGATGTTTCTCAGTGCCCGCGATGGAGAGATCGACCGGGTGGTGGGGTTGGAGATCGGCGCTGACGATTACGTGGTCAAGCCATTCAGCCCGCGTGAGGTGACGGCGCGGGTGCGGGCGATTCTCAAGCGCGTGGCGCCGCGTCCGGGGATCGAGTCCACCAGTGCGTTGTTTCAGGTCGACGGCGAGCGGGTGGTGATCAGCTATCGTGGTCAGCCATTGAGCCTGACCCGGCATGAGTTCCGATTGCTCCAGTGTTTGCTGGAACAACCCGAACGGGTGTTCAGCCGCGAGCAATTGCTCGATGCGCTCGGGGTGGCCGCCGATGCCGGGTACGAGCGCAGCATCGACAGCCACATCAAAAGCGTACGTGCCAAGTTGCGCCTGGTGGCGGCCAACGCCGAGCCGATCCAGACTCACCGTGGCCTCGGTTACAGCTACAGCCCAGGGCACAGCTGATGCCATTGGGAATCCGGATCTTCCTGGTCTATGTGCTGTTCGTCGGCCTGACCGGTTACTTCGTGCTCAGCACCGTGATGGAAGAGATTCGCCCCGGCGTGCGCCAGTCCACCGAAGAAACCCTGGTGGACACCGCCAACCTGATGGCCGAGATCCTGCGCGACGACTTCAAGGCCGGCACCCTCAATCAGAACCGCTGGCCCGAGTTGCTCAAGGCCTATGGCGAGCGGCAACCGGCGGCGAGCATCTGGGGCTTGCCGAAGAACCAGGTCAATCACCGTATCTACGTCACCGACGCCAAGGGCATCGTGGTGCTGGACTCCAGCGGCACGGCGCTGGGCCAGGACTATTCACGCTGGAACGATGTCTACCTGACCCTGCGCGGTCAATACGGTGCGCGCTCGACCCGCAGCATCGCCGACGACCCCGGCTCATCGGTGATGCACGTCGGTGCGCCGATTCGCGACAACGGCCAGATCATCGGCGTAGTCACCGTGGCCAAGCCCAACAGTTCCTTGCAGCCCTACGTCGACCGCACCGAGCGTCGCTTGCTGTGGTACGGCGCCGGGTTGATCGGCCTGGGCTTGCTGTTCGGCGCGGCGCTGTCGTGGTGGTTGAGCAGGGCGTTGCGGCGTTTGACCGGCTACGCCCAGGCCATCAGCGAAGGCCGGCGGGCCCAGTTGCCGCACTATCGCGGTGGTGAACTGGAACAGTTGGCCACGGCCGTGGAGCACATGCGCACGCAACTGGAGGGCAAGGCCTACGTCGAGCGTTATGTGCATACCCTGACCCACGAATTGAAGAGCCCGCTGGCGGCGATTCGCGGCGCCGCCGAGTTGCTGCAGGGAGAAATGCCGGCGGCGCAGCAACAGCGTTTTGTTAGCAACATCGACAGCGAAAGCGCGCGGATGCAGCAGTTGATCGAGCGCTTGTTGAACCTGGCCCAAGTTGAGCAGCGCCAGGGTCTGGAGGCGCGTGTGCCGGTACCGCTGGCGGCACTGGTGGAGGAACTGCTCTGCGCCCAGCAGGCGCGAATCGAGCGTAAGCAATTGCGGGTCGACCTACAGATTCCAGCGGATTTGAACGTGATGGGCGAGCCGTTTTTACTGCGTCAGGCGTTGGCCAACTTGTTGGAAAACGCCTTGGACTTCAGCCCGGTCGAGGGCGTGTTGCGCTTTAGTGCAGAGCGGCACGGCGATCAGCTTGCGTTCAAGGTGTTCAACCAGGCCGAGCCGATTCCCGAATACGCCTTGCCTCGATTGAGCGAGCGTTTCTACTCACTGCCGCGCCCGGACAGTGGACGTAAAAGCACCGGGCTGGGGCTTAACTTTGTCGAAGAGGTGGTGAAGTTGCATGGCGGGGGCATGCACATCGGCAATGTGCCGGGCGGCGTGGAAGTCACACTGCAGCTTCCCTGACCCCCTGCGTGTGGCTCATTGAGGCGAGTGTTCTCCACACAGTCTCCACATGGCCTCCATAAAACCCCCACACTCGTCACCCAGACTCTCCCTCATTCGAACAGGGAGAGACCCCATGAACCGCAGCCTGGCCTTGAAACTCGGGGCGATTGCCCTATTGATTCTGTTATTGCTGATTCCGTTATTGATGATCAGCGGCATGATTGACGACCGCCAGCAACTGCGCGACGGCGTCCTCGAAGACATCGCCCGCAGCTCCAGTTACAGCCAGCAACTGAGCGGACCGGTGATGGTGGTGCCGTACCGCAAGGTGGTGCGTACCTGGAAACGCAACGAAAAAACCAACGCGCGTTATCAGGAAACCAGCCTGGAGCGCGGGCGCCTGTATTTCCTGCCGGAGCGTTTCGAACTTGGGGGGCAGGTGCAAACCGAACTGCGTGCCCGTGGCATCTACGAGGCGCGGTTGTTCCATGCGGATAACCGCATCAGCGGGCACTTTTCGATCCCGGAGCGCCTGGGGATCGAGGAAGACTTTGCCGACTACACGTTTGATTCGCCCTATCTGGCCGTGGGCATCAGTGATATCCGCGGCATCGAAAACGCGCTGCAACTGGAACTCGATGGCCAGCGCCTGGACTTTGTACCGGGCACCCAAGAGGAATGGCTGGGGGAGGGGGTGCATGTCACGCTGGCACCACTGGACGTTCGCAAAGCCAATGAACTGACCTTCGCGTTCGACCTGCGCTTGCAGGGCACCGGCCAGTTGCAGATCACCCCGGTGGGCAGGACCAGCAACGTGACGGTGTCCGCCAACTGGCCCCACCCCAGCTTTATCGGCAACTACCTGCCGGCCCAACGAGCGATCAGCGCTGAAGGCTTCACGGCCAACTGGCAGACCTCGTTCTTCTCCACCAACCTGGAAGAAGCACTGAGCAACTGTGTTGCCCGCGACAGTTGCGAAGAGTTCAAAAGCCGCAGCTTCGGCGTGAGCTTCATCGACCCGGTGGACCAGTACCTCAAGAGCGAGCGGGCAATCAAATACGCCCTGCTGTTCATCGTGCTGACCTTCGCCGGCTTCTTCCTCTTCGAAGTGCTGAAAAGCCTGGCGGTGCACCCGGTGCAATACGCCCTGGTCGGCGTGGCGCTGGCGTTCTTCTACTTGTTGCTGTTGTCGCTGTCCGAGCACATCGGGTTTGCCCTGGCGTACCTGTTGTCGGCCAGCGCTTGTGTGTTGCTGATCGGGTTTTATGTCTGCCACGTATTGCGCAGTGCGGTGCATGGCTTGAGTTTTTCGGCGGGATTGGCGGCGTTGTATGGGCTGCTTTACGGATTGTTGAGTGCCGAGGATTACGCGCTGTTGATGGGCTCGTTGCTGTTGTTCGGGTTGCTGGGCGTATTCATGGTGCTGACGCGCAGATTGGATTGGTATGGGATTGGGCGAGGCAAGGTGGAGGTGGCGTGTGAGTAGGTCGTTGGGATTGAGGGAGGATCAGCGTTGGGGTACAGAGCTGGCTAAACACCTTTATGAACTTCTTATTCTGGAGACAACGGTCAACCAGTCGTCTGCATTGAAACTGTCACTAAAACGACTCGGTCCGGCTGTGCGAAGTCTCAGTATATTTGAGATAACGCGCTCTAGCTCTAGTTGATTGTCGCGTCGGTCTAGTTTCCAGTTTCTTAGTTCGCTCTCGCTTAAGTGTTGGGTGTAACCATTTTCCGATTTTAGTATTTCTTCACTTATGTTTCTATTTTTTAAGGTTTTTCTGATCTGTCGGTCTGATTTGTACAGGAATTGTTCTGGGTCTTCTCCCACCTTGAAGTCCTCCAGCTGAGTGATTTTTTTGGGTCGGGGAATTGCCCTGGCGATAATGGCGTCGGGAGAGTTTTTATTTGCGTTGGCCAATATTTTCAAGTGCTCCTCTCCACCGAAACGGTTCACTGTTTTTTGTACTGAATTTAAAAGCTGTGCTTTTCCTAAGTCTGGACTTTTTGTAAGTAAATAGCTGTTTGAGAAGATCTCATCAAAAAGCATTGCCTTTACTAAAACGTGACCGGATGGGTCTTTCTTACTAATCGGGTTTCCTGCGCAATACGCATAGGCATTCAACCCACCCTCGCCAAACGGACTCCAACTGTCCGGGCTGTTAAACCGCATCAACACCGGGTTGAACTGCCGATAACCATTACCCAAATGATAATGCCCGGTCACCGGATCCGGCCGTTCGCCGTTGAAGCCGAGCAGGCTGAGCAGGCCGCTTTCTGCCGTGCGATGGCCGTAAGGGGTATAGGCGAGGGGATGGGGGCGGGTCGTGTCGAGTGCGTTCAGTACCGAGCGCTGCTGATCGGTCGCCAGGAGTGTGGTGTCGAGCTTGCTATTCTGGTGCCGCTGTTGCGCCAACAGCTGATCATCGTGCTGGAACAGACTGGTCCGGACGGCGCCCTGCACTTCAGTGGCCAAGCGGCTTTTGCAGTAAAAGCGCTGGATGACGGCCGGCTGCAATAGCGTGAGGGTGCAACCGGCCTGGCGATCCAGCGGGTCGTAGTGGTAGCGGCACAGAGTGGTTTCGCGAGGGGAAGTGAGCATCAACAGCGCTCCAAATAGGCCGGTGTGGTGAGTTGGATTATTTACTGGCGAAACGCCGAATAATCTCATTTTCCATTGCAATAGATATCTTGAGTTCTCGTGGAAATGCTCCAAGTTTAATTGAGTCGAGTAGCTCGTGATGTGAATTTATAAGCTCTTCATTAGGTGCGGTTGATATGTATTCTTTATATGATTGCTCTGCGCTTGGCGTGGTTGATTTAGGTGTTTGGGTTGGTGGCGCCTGATGGTGTGTGCTTTTGATGCTCTGGTGTTGTTTTTCAAGTCTAAAATTTAGCATATTCTCCTCGGGGCTTAGTTGGTTAGCTATGTTGTTTAGATAAGCTTCGGTGCCAGTGTTATTGGCCTGATTGAGTGAGGCTGTGGAATTTGATGTTCCAGCAGTTGAACTGTTGGATCTGAGTGCGGCTGCTGCACGCAGCTCTTTCCCTGAAACTCTCAGGCCAAAGAGATTTGCAGTACCCTTCCCAAAGCTTCTAATAGCTTTAAAAGGGTTAAAGTGCCCCGTTGGATCACTCCCAAGCACCGGCTCTCCATCACAGTACGCATAGGCATTCAACCCACCCTGACCAAACGGACTCCAACTGTCCGGGCTGTTAAACCGCATCAACACCGGATTGAACTGCCGATAGCCATTACCCAAATGATAATGCCCGGTTACCGGGTCCGACCGTTCGCCGTTGAAACCGAGCAGGCTGAGCAGGCCGTTTTCTGCCGGGCGATGGCCGTAGGGGGTATAAGCGAGGGGATGGGGGCGGATCGTGTCGAGCGCGCTCAATACCGAGCGCTGCTGATCGGTCGTCAGGAGTGTGGTATCGACTTTGTCGTTCTGGTGCCGTTGTTGCGCCAACAGCTGATCATCGTGCTGGAACAGACTGGTCTGGACTGCGCCGTGGATTTCAGTGGCCAAGCGGCTTTTGCAGTAAAAGCGCTGGAGGGTGGCCGGCTGCACTAGTGTGAGGGTGCAACCGGCCTGGCGGTCCAGCGGGTCGTAGTGGTAGCGACACAACTCGGTCAGGCGAGATGAGGAGGGCATCGACTGGGCTCCGTGCAGGGTCCAAAAAGCTGGACCTTCAGCATCGGAGTTTTTTCAGGTGTTGCCTACTAGCAGAACTGCTAGGTACTGGGTCTTGCCGGCTTCACACCTTCGGCACAGTCGCCAGCATCGACGGCCGCTGGCTGACTTGCGCGTACCAGGCGCTGAGTTGCGGATGGGCGTCACGCCATTCCAGATCCGGGTGGCGCAGGTCCAGGTAGCCCAGGGCGCAGGCGACGCTGATGGCGGCGATGTCGAAATGGCTGGTCAGTTCGGCGATGGCGTCGGCTTCCAGCACCGCGAGGGCGCGGCGGATTTTGTCGCGTTGGGCGTCGAGCCACTGGTCCCAGTGTTTTTCCGGGGCGCGCAGGGCCAGTTCGTAACGGATCGTCACCGAGGCGTCCATGATGCCGTCGGCCAGTGCAGCCAGGGTCAGGCGCCGCCAGCGGGCGCTGCCTTCACGAGGGATCAGCGGGTTGCCGACGTGTTGCTGGTCAAGGTAGTCGAGGATCACCCGGCTGTCGTACAGCACATTGCCGTCGGCCAGGCGCAGCGCCGGGATCTTGCCCAGCGGGTTGTCCTGGTTCAATGCGGCGTCGGGGCTGACCGGGCTGAGCTGGCTGTGTTGCAGGGCCGCGCGGTCCAGTTGACCGGTTTCGTGCAACAGCACCATCACTTTGCGCACGTAGGGCGAGGCAGGGTTGTGGAACAGGGTCATGCTGGGGGCGGACATGGGCATTCCTCGGCGATCATCGGGGAGCAGAGGCTTAGCCTAGTAAGTTCCGGCGTGGCTGGCGAGGGGGTTGATGGCGCCTGTGAAATCGCCTTAGCGGGCAAGCCCGCTCCCACAGGGCTAGCGGTTGTTTATCTATTTTGTTTTCAGCCAAGGTCAGCTATGGGAGCGGGCCGTTCAAACACAGTAGATTTCAACTCCTACGCAACAACCCCCGCAGTCCCAAAACGGCCGGCACGCCCAAGCCGATCCAGCTCAAGCCGTCCCAGATGTCATCACCCAGCAGCGCTGAGAACAACCCCGCCGCGCTGAGCAGGGCGATGACGGTTGGCGTGGCGAAGACTTTCCAGAAGTTCGACTGCCTCGGTCTCATGCCGCGACCTCCGCTTCAACGGCCACCGGTTTTGCCGCTTTGCGCCGCACCAGCCACAGGTACAGGCCACTGATGAGGACAATGATGGTCAGTACGTCCAGCACGGCCCAGAGGATCTTCATCGGCATGCCGCCGTAGTCACCGAAGTGCAGGGGTGAAGACATGCCCATGGCGTCCATGTACCACGGCCGTTCACCGATGGCGGTGACTTGCAGGGTGCTGGCATCGATCAATACCGGGGTCAGCAGGTGCGAGGTCAGGTGGGTGCTGCCTTTCAGGAACACCGCATAGTGATGCTCGCTGGAGAAACGCGTGCCGGGGAAGGCGATGAAGTCGGGTTGCATGTCCGGCGCCGCTGCTTTGGCAATGTCGATCAGGCGGCTGGCCGGTGCCAGTTGGGTCAGCGGCGGGGCGCCGCGATAGGGTTCGATCATTGCGCCAAGGCTGTCGTTGCGCCAGGCGGCGATGATCAGGTCGGTGCAGGCGCTGATGACGCCGGTGACGCCCACCACCAGCGCCCAGGTCAGGGTCACGACGCCAATCAGGTTGTGCAGGTCGAGCCAACGCAAGCGGGTGGATTTGTCCTGGCGCACGGTGCCGAACTCCAGGCGGCGCATGAACGGCAGGTACAGCACCGTCCCCGAGACAATCGCCATCACGAACAGAATGCCCATGAACGCCAGCAGCAACTTGCCCGGCAGCCCGGCGAACATGTCCACGTGCAGGCGCAGCATGACCATCATCAGCCCGCCGTTGGCCGACGGCATTTCCACGGCTTCGCCGGTGCGGGCGTCGAGCATGAAGGTGTGGGACGAATTGGGTTCAGTGCCAGCGGTCCTGGCCATGATGGCGACCACGCCGTTGGGGTCCTCCTCATCCCAGCCAAAGTACTGCATGACCTCTCCGGGGCGGTGGGCCTCGGCGGCACGTACCAGCTGCTGCAGGCCCAGGTGCGGGGTGTCGGCCGGCATCTGCTTGAGTTCGGGGGCATCGCCCAGCAGGTGATCGATCTCGTGATGGAAGATCAGCGGCAGGCCGGTCAGGGCCAGCATCAGCAGGAATGCGGTACAGATCAGGCTGGTCCAGGTGTGGATAAAGGACCAGCGGCGGATGGTTTTGCTTTTCATCGGTCATCCAAATGCCAAAAGGGCCGGACGGGCGGCCCTTCAATCACGGTGTGTGGCTTAGAACTTGTAGTTGACGCTGGCCACTACGTTGCGTTCGTCGCCGTAGTAGCACCAGTAGCCATCACAGTTGGCCAGGTAGTCCTTGTCGAACAGGTTCTTGGCTTCGACGGCGACTGTGACCCCTTTCAGGGTGTTATCCAGGCGGCCGAGGTCGTAATGCACCGAGGCGTCATAGATGGTGTAGGAGCTGACGTGGGCCACATCGGTGTTGGTGGTATTGCCATACGTGTCGCCGACGTAGCGTACCCCGCCACCGACGCCGAAACCGTCGAGCGCACCGGCGTGCCAGGTGTAGTCGGCCCACAGCGTGGCCTGGTTTTCCGGGATCAGTGCCATCCGGTTGCCGACTTCGGCTTCCAGGCCCTTGCGGATTTCGGTGTCGGTGTAGGTGTAGGAACCGATGAGCTTGAGGTTGTCGGTGACTTCTGAAGTGGCTTCCAGCTCAAGGCCGCGAACCTGCAGTTCGCCGACCTGGCGGGTGATGCTGCCTTCGGTCACGCTCACGTTTTCCTGGCGCAGGTCGTAGACCGCGGCGGTCAGCAGGGTCTTGCTGCCCACCGGCTGGAACTTGACCCCGAGTTCGTATTGGCGGCCTTCGGTCGGCTCGAACGACTCGGTGGCGGAGACGGCGGCGCCGATGCTCGGCTGGAACGACTCGGTGTAGGAGACGTAAGGGGTCACTCCATTGTCGAACACGTAGCTCAGGCCAATGTTGCTGGTGAAGGCCTTGTCGCGCTGGGTGTTGGTGACATTGTTGTTGTTATAGAAGGTGGTGCCGGTGTGGACCCAGTCTTCACGACCGCCGAGGGTCAGGCGCCAGTTATCCAGGGCCATCTGGTCCTGGATGTACACGCCGGTCTGCTGGGTCTTCTGGTTGTAGTCCTGCATGGCGAAGTAGGTGACGTTGGACATGTCGCCGCCGTAGATCGGGTTGTTGACGTTGATCGGTGGCACACCCATGCCATACAGCCACTGGTAGTTGGTGTTGGAGCGCTGGTGGTCCAGGCCCAGCAGCAGGGTGTGACCGATGGCGCCGGTGCTGAAGTCGGCCTGGAAGTTGTTGTCGACCGCGAACTGGCTGATGTCCTCGTTGACGATGCCCGACTCGCGGTTGACGTTGCCTTCCTCGTCGACGGTGTTCATGGTGGCGACGTTCACCGCCTGGAACTCCAGGTCGCTCTTGGTGTAGCGCAGGTTCTGGCGGAATTGCCAGACGTCGTTCATGCGGTGTTCAAGGGCATAGCCCAGGGCGTAATAGGTGCGGTCGTAGAAATCCCAGTCCGGCTCGCCGAGGTTCTTGTGATGGGAAATATCCCCGGCCGGCGAGCCGAGCTTGGTGCCCTGCAGCGGCAGGAACTGGCCGGTGATGCCGGTATCGTCGCGGGTGTACTGGGACAGGAAAGTCAGGCTGGTGTCGTCATTGATGTTCCAGGTCAGGCTCGGCGCGATGTTGTAGCGCTTGTCCGGGATATGGTCGATCGGCGAGTTGCTGTCGCGCACGACGCCGCTGACGCGGTAGAGAAACTGGCCTTCGTCATCGACCTTGCCGGTGCTGTCGAAGTTGATCTGTTTGTGTTCGTTACTGCCGGTCTGGGCTTCGATCTGGTGGGCGCTTTCGGCCTGTGGACGACGGCTGACCATGTCGAGCATGCCGCCTGGCGGGGTTTGACCGTAGACCGAAGAGGCCGGGCCGCGCAGCACGGTGATGCGCTCCAGGTTCCAGGGTTCGATTTTCGGGTTGGCGAACGAGCCCTTGGGCAGCGGCAGGCCGTCGAGGAACTGGCTCGGGTCGAAGCCACGCACGCGCAGCCAGTCGGCACGGGAGTCGGAGCCGTAGCCGCTGCTCTGTACGCCGGCGGTGTAACGCAGGGCGTCATTGAGGTTGAGCACCTGGCGATCATCCAGTTGCTCGCGGGTGATCACGCTCATCGAGCGGGGGACTTCGACGATGGCGGTATCGGTCTTGGTCCCGGCTGCGGTGCGAGTGGCCACGAAACCGGCGGCCGGCCCCCAGGCGCTTTCGCTGTCTCCGACACCAATCACAGCGGTTTCCGGCAGGGCCAGCACGCCCTCGGGCACGGCCACCAGGCTGTAGGTCCCGGCGCTGCTTTGTTCCAGTTGCAGGCCGGTGCCACGCAGGGCCTGGTTCAGGGCGCCGGTGGCGTCGAACTGGCCGTTGACCGGCGACGAGGTCTTACCGGCAGCCAGCGACGGGTTCAGGCTCAGGGCCAGGCCGGCCTGGCTGGCGATCTGGTTCAGGGTGCTGGCCAATGGCGCGGCTGGCAGGTTGTAGGCGCGAACGCTGGACACCTGTTCGGCGGCGACCAGCACAGTGCTGGTCAACGGCACGCAGAAGGCAATCGCCATGGCCAACAGGCCGGGGCGCAACAAGGTGTCTAGCGAACGGGGCATACGGCGGCTCCTGAATGGAAATATTTCTCAATTGCCTATGTGCCGGACGAGATTGGAAAAGTGATAGGGCTGGATGAAAATAATTTCGATTCACGTAATGCCGCGCTGCACATCAAGGGTTAAGGCTTGCACCCTGTGGCGAGGGAGCTTGCTCCCGCTGGGCCGCTCAGCGGCCCCTGCGCAGGTCACCCTGGCCCGCCAGATAAGCGCAGAGCCGGTTTACGGTCGCTTCGCAACCGAGCGGGAGCAAGCTCCCTCGCCACAAGGAGGAAATTGGCCACAGTGAATGGGGATTGGCTTACGGTTGGGTATCGGCCTTTGCCACCACCGTCACCCACCACGCGGTGTGCTGCTCGATCTGTACCGGCAGGGTTGGCAGCAGGGCGGTCAATGCCAGGTCGGTGTTGTGCAGCGGGAAGCTGCCGGTGATGCGCAGGTCGGCGACCTCCGGGGCGACGCCGAGGTGGCCCGGACGGTAGCGGCCGAGTTCGCGCACCAGGTCTTCCAGGCGCGCGTTGTCGACCACCAGCATGCCCCGGGTCCAGGCGTCAGCCCCGGTGTTGAGTGCCGTCAGCGGGCCCAGGCCATCGCGGTGCATCAGCACTTGCTGGCCTTCCTGGAGGATTTTCTCCTCGGTGCTGGCGTCCGCTCGTGCCGCCACCGCGGATTTCAGCACGCTCAAGCGCGTGCCTTCCTCCTCGCGCTTGACCAGGAACCGCGTGCCGAGCGCGCGCATTTGCCCATCGCGGGTTTCGACGATGAACGGACGTGCGTCGTTATGGCCGGTTTCGATGAGGATCTCGCCGTCCTGCAGGACGATTCGTCGCTGTTGCTCATCGAAACGCACGTCCAGCGCACTGTGGGTGTTGAGGTTGATCACCGTGCCATCGGCCAGGTGCAGGGTGCGCTGCTCGCCCGTGGCGGTGCGCTGGTCGGCCAGCCAATAGCCGATGGGCAGGTAGCGTTCGCCGGCAAACAGGCTCAGGCCAATCACCAGCATCACGCTGGCCACGCCGCTGCCTAGATTGCGTACCCGGCGTCGAATGCTGTCCCGCGACTGCATCAGGGCAGCGCGGGCCGGACCGTTGGCGACGCTGAAGCGTTGATCGAGCATGCCCAGTTGCTGCCAGGCGCGGGCGTGCTCTTCATCGGCCGCATGCCATCTGGCGAACGCTTCGCGCTCCATCGGACTGCCGTTACCGGCGTCGAGGGACAGTTGCCAGGCAATGGCAGCGTCGAGTACCCGCGCCGAGACCGGCCTTGAGTTGACCGGGTTCATACCGGCTCGCCGTACAGCGCCACATAGCACTGGCGAATGCCCTGGGCCAGGTATTGCCGGACCCGTGGAACAGACACCCCCAGGCGTTCGGCGATGTCGGCATGGCCAAGCCCGTCGAGGCGGTTATAGAGGAAGGCGGCGCGGGCTTTGCTCGAGAGCTTGCCGAGCAGGTGGTCGATGGCCTTGAGGTCGTCGAGGATCAGTTGCTGTTCTTCCACCGAGGGTTGTTCGGCTTCGGGAATCAGCATCAATTCGGTGAGGTAGGCCTGTTCCAGCGCTGCACGGCGGAAATGGTCGAACAACAGGCCTTTGGCGATGGCCACCAGAAACGCCCGGGGTTCACGGGGTTCCTTGAGCTCTTCACGACCGAGCAGGCGGACAAAGGTGTCCTGGCTCAGGTCTTCGGCCTTCGACGGACAAGCGACATTGCGCCGTAGCCAGGCCAATAGCCAGCCACGATGGTCGCGATACAACGCACCAACGAGCTCACTGTGAGGGCTTTGGACTGACGACAAGGGGCTTCACCGAATAAACGTTTAAACTAACGAGAATTATTCGCGATTGTGTCAGAGGCCAAGGCCCGGCGCAATTGGCGTTGGTCGGGTAACGCTCGGTGAGCGTGCATGTTCCGTGGCGAGGGCGCTTGCTCGCGCTGGGGTGCAAAGCGTCCCCAATGTGCGATCGGGGTTCACCTAAAAGGATTGGCGCTGCTGCCGGCGTTTCCACTGGCTCAAGCGCTGTTGCAGATTCAGCGGGCTGTGAATCTGCTGGGCCCGTGCCCGGCTGAACAGGATCAACGCCAGTTCGGCGGTGGCCATGGCATCGGCGCTGGCGTTGTGGCGCTCGAAAACTTGCAGCTTGAACCAGTCGATCCAGTCATCCAGCCCGGCTTCGCGGATGTGCGCTTGCGGACAGAGCAGGGGGGCCATGTCGGCCACATCCAGGAACGGATGCTGCAAGCGGTAGCCCAGGCTGTCCTTCAGGGCGCGGCCGAGCATGTGTTGATCGAACGGTGCGTGGAACGCCAGCAGCGGGCTGTCGCCGACGAACGCCATGAAATCCAGCAAGGCCTCCTGCGGGTCGCAGCCCGCGGCAATCGCACTCGGCCCCAGGCCATGCAACAACACACTGGGCCCGAGCTTGTGGTCGTTGCGCTGCAAGGTGCGTTCGAACTGTTGGCTGAAATCGATCGCGCCGTCCTCGATGACCACCGCACCGATCGACAGCACTACATCCTTGTTCAGGTTCAATCCGGTGGTTTCCAGGTCGACCACTACCCAGCGTTGCTCGCGCAGGCTGCAGTCGCGCAGTGTCGGGGCGTCGGGCAACTGGTCCAGTTGTCGTTGCTGTTCGGCGGTCAGCGTCGGGCCGGCAGGGCGCAGCCAGGAGAACAGGCTCATAGCTGGTACCTCAGGCTCAGGCTGCTTTGCAGGCGCTGGGCCTGGCGCAGGGATTCACGCAGGATGCGCCGGTCCAGGTGATTCAGGCTGTCCGGATCGACCCGGTTGGAATAGGGCAGGTTCTCGCGGGTCTGTCGTTGATGCTGCTGCATGCGGGTTTGCTGGATGAAGTGGTAGGCCTCCTCATAGGCGGCGCCGTCCAGCGGATCGATGACTTCCTTGGCCACCAGTTGGCGGAAGCGTTCCTGGGTATTGCTGGTTTCAATCCCGTTCGCCAGGGCCAGCAGGCGGGCGCCGTCGACAAAGGGGGTCAGGCCCTGAACCTTGAGGTCGAGGGTGGCTTTTTCGCCGTTCTTCTTCGCCAGCACGAACTCGCGCAAACGTCCCACCGGCGGACGCTGGCGCAAGGCGTTCTCGGCCATCATGCGCTGAAACAACCGGTTGTCGGCGACCTGGTCGAGAATCCCGCGGCGCAATTGCTCGCAGCTGTGTTCGTTGCCCCAGACCACGCGCAGGTCGAAGTAGATGCTCGAGCCCAGCAGGTTTTCCGGTGTCGCTTCGCGAATGAACGCCGCGAAACGCCGCGCCCACTCGGCACGGGACAAGCACAGCTCGGGGTTGCCGGCCATGATATTGCCCTTGCACAGGGTAAAGCCGCACAGGGCCAGGCTCTGGTTGACCTGCTGGGCGATGGGTAGCAGCTTGCCGCGGATCTCGGCGGCGTGGGCCGCGTCGCGGGCTTCGAACAGCAGGCCGTTGTCCTGATCGGTGTGCAGGGTCTGCTCGCGGCGGCCTTCGCTGCCGAAACACAGCCAACTGAACGGGATGCCGGGGTCGCCCTTTTCGGCCAGCGTCAGTTCGATGACCCGGCACACGGTGTGATCGTTGAACAGGGTGATGATCTGGGTGATTTGGCTCGAGGACGCACCGTGGGCAAGCATGCGCTCGACCAGTTGGCCAATTTCACCGCGCATGGCCACCAGGTGCTCTACCCGTGGCGCATTGCGAATGGTGCGCGCCAGATGCACGAGGTCCACGCGTTGCAGGGAAAACAGGTCACGCTCGGACACCACGCCACACAGCCGTTGATCCTTGACCAGGCAAACGTGGGCGATATGCCGCTCGGTCATGGCGATGGCGGCGTCAAAGGCGCTGTGGTCCGGTGTCAGGTAGAACGGCGCGTGGGTCATGTGCTGTTCAATGGGGTGGTCAAAATCACGGATACCGTCGGCCACCACATGACGCAAATCGCGCAAGGTGAAGATTCCCAGTGGGGTTTTCTGCTCATCGACCACCACGATGCTGCCGACCTGTTGCTCGTGCATGAGTGTCACGGCGACCCGCAGCGGGGTGGTCGGGCCGCAGGTCACCGGGTGACGCATGGCCAGTTCGCCGAGGCGAGTGTTGAGTGAGTACTGGGTGCCGAGGGTTTCCACGGCTTTTTGCTGGACTTGTTGGTTGACCTGGTCCAGCAGGCTGCTGACGCCGCGCAGGGCGAAGTCACGGAAGGTGCCGGACAGGGCGAACAGTTTGATGAAGGCCGGTTTGTTCAGTTGCAGGCAGAAAGTGTCTTCGGCGGCCAGGTGTTCAGTGCGGGTTGCGCGTTCACCGAGCAGTGCGGCAAGGGGGAAACACTCGCCGGCGGTGATCTCGAAGGTGGTTTCGGTGCCGCCCTTGGCCGTGTGCGGGCGCTCGCCCACCACGCGTCCTTGCTTGACGATGTAAAAGTGCTCGATAGGGCCATCGGCAGGCTTGATAATGCTGTCACCCGGGCCGTAGAAGCGCAGTTGGCATTGCTCCACCAGGTAGGCCAGGTGCGCGTATTCCATCTGATTGAACGGCGGGAACCGTTGCAGGAACTGTAAGGTGCCCTGGATGTTCTGCAACACTGCCGTCTTCCCGGCTTCAGTGAAGGCGTCCGTTTTACTCATGAGCATGACCGCAGACTTTTTCGATTTGTTGTTGTCGGAGTGTCAGCCATGGTCGGCCCCCGCGCGTCGAGTGCCCATTGGACGTAAGTCTAGGGGGTGACGCACGAGGCGTTGTTGTGTAAATACCCTAAGCTATAAGTGCGTAAACCGTGTGCTAGTGGCGTGGGAAGCTACCCGACGAAGCGCACATTCGAGCTCTGCTTAGCGATGTCCGACCATGGTGCTAGGGGAATGATCTGATTATGTAGAGAGACTTATGTCCGACCACGATATTTTGAGCGATGCCGAGCGTGAAGTACTGAGTTCCATCATGCTTGAGCCGAGTTTGCCCTCAGCGCCGGTACTGATTGTCGATGATGACAAGGATGCGCGCGAACTGCTTGCGGAAATTTTTACTCGGGGCGGCATTCGCTGTATGACCGCGGGCAGTGGTGAAGCGGCGCTTGAACTGTTGCAGACGACCCCCTCGATCGGTCTGATGATTACCGACTTGCGAATGGGGAAAATCGATGGTCTGGAGCTGATTCGACGGGTTCGCGAGTCGGTAGCGGTGGCTTTGCCGGTCATCATCGTTTCCGGTGACGCGGATGTGAAGGACGCGATTGCCGCCATGCATTTGAGTGTGGTGGACTTTCTGCTCAAGCCGATCGACGCCAAACAGTTGTTGGCGGTTGTCCGGCGTGAGTTGGGTGTGGAGTCTTAGTGTGAGACTTGTGGCCGATGATTAGCGCAGCGCGGTCCGCAAACGAAAAAGCCCTGATCTGTCGATCAGGGCTTTTTCATGTCCGGCGCGGGTGCTTACTCAAAGGTCGTTGGCGGCCTTGAACTCGCGGCGGCGACGGTGCAGGACCGGCTCGGTGTAGCCGTTTGGCTGTTTAGTCCCTTCGATCACCAGTTCGACGGCCGCCTGGAAGGCGATGTTGCTGCCGAAGTCCGGTGCCAGCGGGCGATACAGCGGGTCGCTGGCGTTCTGGCGGTCAACCACCGGCGCCATGCGCTTGAGGCTTTCCATGACCTGGTCCTGAGTCACGACGCCATGGCGCAGCCAGTTGGCGATGTGCTGGCTGGAAATACGCAGCGTCGCACGGTCTTCCATCAGGCCGACGTCATTGATGTCCGGCACTTTCGAGCACCCTACACCCTGGTCGATCCAGCGCACCACGTAACCGAGAATGCCCTGGGCGTTGTTGTCCAGTTCGTTCTTGATCTGTTCGGCGGTCCACTGCGGGTTCACCGCCAGCGGGATAGTCAGGATGTCGTCCACCGAGGCGCGAGCGCGCTTGGCCAGTTCGGCCTGACGGGCGAACACGTCAACCTTGTGGTAATGCAGCGCGTGCAGCGCGGCCGCGGTCGGCGATGGCACCCAGGCGGTGTTGGCTCCGGCCAGTGGGTGAGCGACTTTCTGCTCGAGCATGGCGGCCATCAGGTCAGGCATAGCCCACATGCCTTTACCGATTTGCGCGCGACCTTGCAGGCCGGTGCTCAGGCCGATATCGACGTTCCAGTTCTCATAGGCGCCGATCCATTTCTCAGCCTTCATGTCGGCCTTGCGCACCATCGGGCCGGCTTCCATGGAGGTGTGGATTTCATCGCCCGTGCGGTCGAGGAAGCCGGTGTTGATGAACACTACACGCTCGCTCGCCGCCTTGATGCAGGCCTTGAGGTTGATCGTGGTACGACGCTCCTCGTCCATGATCCCGACTTTGAGAGTGTTGCGTGGCAGGCCCAACACGTCTTCGATGCGACCGAACAGCTCGTTGGTGAACGCCGCTTCTTCCGGGCCATGCATCTTCGGCTTCACGATATAGATGGAGCCGGTACGGGTGTTTTTGCGTGTGGTATTACCGTTCAGGTTGTGCATCGCTGCCAGGCAAGTGACCAGACCATCGAGGATGCCTTCCGGCACTTCGTTGCCGTCTTTGTCGAGAATCGCGTCGATGGTCATCAGGTGACCGACGTTGCGCACGAACAACAACGAGCGACCGTGCAGGGTCACTTCATCGCCGTTGACGGTGGTATAGCTGCGGTCAGGGTTCATGGTGCGGGTAAAGGTCTGGCCACCCTTGGCGACTTCTTCCGACAGGTCGCCCTTCATCAGGCCCAGCCAGTTGCGGTAGATCACGACCTTGTCATCCGCATCGACGGCGGCGACGGAGTCTTCGCAGTCCATGATGGTGGTTAGCGCGGCTTCCATCAGGATGTCTTTGACGCCGGCGGCATCGGTCTGGCCGACCGGGGTGCTGGCGTCGATCTGGATTTCGAAATGCAGGCCGTTGTTTTTCAGCAGGATCGCGATCGGAGCTGCCGCATCACCCTGGAAGCCGATCAGTTGCGCGTCATTGCGCAGGCCGCTGTTGCTGCCGCCCTTAAGGGAGACCACCAGCTTGCCGTCAACAATCTTGTAGCCGGTGGAATCGACGTGGGAGCCGGCCGCCAATGGCGCCGCTTCGTCGAGGAAGGCACGGGCGAACGCGATGACCTTGTCGCCGCGAACCTTGTTGTAGCCTTTGCCTTTTTCCGCGCCGTCGGCCTCGCTGATGGCATCGGTGCCGTAGAGCGCGTCATACAGCGAGCCCCAGCGGGCGTTCGAAGCATTGAGGGCGAAGCGGGCGTTCATCACCGGCACCACCAGTTGCGGGCCGGCCATGCGGGCAATTTCGTCATCGACGTTTTGCGTCGTGGCCTGGAAATCGGCTGCTTCTGGCAGCAGATAACCGATGTCTTGCAGGAAGGCTTTGTAGGCATGCGCGTCATGCGCAACACCCGCACGAGACTGGTGCCAGGAATCGATACGCGCCTGGAAGTCATCGCGTTTGGCGAGTAGGGCTTTGTTCTTCGGGGCCAGGTCGTGAATGACCTTGTCGGCACCGGCCCAGAACTTATCGGCGGTGAGGCCGGTACCGGGAATGGCTTCGTTGTTCACGAAGTCGAACAGGACTTTGGCGACCTGCAGGCCACCGACTTGAACGTGTTCAGTCATTGCTTGCCTCACTCTGCTCAGCTATTTCGCTTTTCAGCTCTTCAAATTAACAATGAAGCCTCTGGCCATTTAAACCACAAACCCATCTACCAGTACATGCCATTGCGGGCGGCTGGGTTGGGACCAATCAACGGCTTGAGGCCTTGCTGACAGGGCTTTCAGGGTTGCGAACGTGCCTGCGGCGGACATCGATCCAGCGTTATGTAGTGCGCGCTGCGGCATACTACATGATGAATTGCGGTTGTGAAAATTAGACTAATTACGTCGTTCTGCGACCCCGTGACGCATTGCAGTCACGTCGGGGAACTGGATGTTCTCAAAAAACTATCGGATTGTTCCAGATAAATCTAAAAACTTGTACACATAATATTCTGCGTGCTGCTATGGAGCATTACTTTTGTGGCGAGGGAGCTTGCTCCCGCTGGGGCGCGGAGCGGCCCCGAATTTCCCCGCAAATACTGTACCGGCCCGTCTGGCGACTGCTTCGCTCGAGCGCGGACCGGCCGAACGGGAGCAAGCTCCCTCGCCACAAAGGCAGTGCTGCGCTGAATGTTGACCCTTGCCTATACTTGGTCTTCCAGAACAAAAGTCATGACAAGAGGGCTGAGCCATGGACCACCTCGTACTTACCGTTTTCGCTCCAGACAAGCCCGGCCAGGTCGAGCGCATCGCCCAGTGCATCGCCGAGCATGGCGGCAACTGGCTGGAGAGTCGCATGTCGCGGATGGCCGGGCAGTTTGCCGGGATCCTGCGGGTGGGCGTGCCAGCCGAGGCCTATGACGAGTTGGTGGACGCCCTGCAAGGGTTGTCAGCACAAGGGATCCGGGTGCTGATTGCCGAGAGCAGTATCGAACAGTCCTGCACCTGGAAGCCGATCGCCATGGAGCTGGTGGGCAATGACCGGCCGGGGATCGTGCGTGATATCACCCGCTTGCTCAGTGAGCAGGGGGTCAATCTGGAACGCCTGGTCACCGAAGTGCGGCCGGCACCGATGAGCAGTGAACCGTTGTTTCACGCCGAAGCGATCCTTGCGGTGCCGTTGACCCTGTCCCTGGACGTGCTGCAGTCGCGGCTGGAAACCCTCGCCGATGACCTGATGGTGGAGTTGGTATTGCGCAGCGAAACGTAACGCGTCGAAGTTATTCAGGTAAAACCTGCACCCGCCTGTGGATAACCTGTAGAGATCGCCCGCTGGCCCAGGCGGGCCGCGGCTCTTCGGTAATTGCTCAAAAAAGCAGCAGTTCCAAGGGCTTGTGCACAAACGGCGGGGATCACGTTGTGGATAACCTTGGGAAGGATGCTTGCAGGCCACACCGGCTGTGGCCTGCAAGGGTTTGTGCGTTTTTTGATCAGCTGCGGCGGCGCAAACTCACCCAGGCGTCGACGCTGTACACCGCCAGGCCGGCCCAGATGAACATGAAAGCCACCAGGGTGCTGGACGACAGGTGTTCATCGAACAGCAACACGGCTTGCAGCAGCACCAGGGTCGGTGCCAGGTACTGCAGGAAGCCCAGGGTGGTGTAGGGCAGGTGCCGTGCGGCGGCGTTGAAGCAGACCAGCGGCACCAGCGTGACCGGACCTGCGGCCACCAGCCACCAGGCTTCGGAGGTGGTCCAGAACTCGGTCTGGGCGCTGCTGGCGGTCGGGTTGAAGAGCAGCCAGGCCAGCGCAATCGGTACCAGCATCCAGGTTTCCACCACCAGGCCCGGCAAGGCCTTGACTGGCGCCTGCTTGCGGATCAGCCCGTAGAAGCCGAAGGTCAGTGCCAGCGCCAGCGATACCCACGGCAGGCTACCGACTTGCCAGACTTGCTGCGCGACCCCGGTCGCTGCGAGCCCGACGGCAATCCACTGCATGCGTCGCAGGCGTTCGCCCAGGATCAACATGCCCAGCAGCACGTTGACCAGCGGGTTGATGTAGTAACCGAGACTGGCTTCGAGCATGCGCCCGTTGTTCACCGACCAGACGTAGGTCAGCCAGTTGGCCGCGATCAGTGTGCCGCTCAGGGCCAGGACCGCCAGGCGGCGCGGGTTTTCCCGCAGTTCACGCCACCAGCCCGGGTGTTTCCAGACCATCAACAGCAAAGCGCCGAACAGCGCCGACCAGAGCACGCGATGGATGATGATCTCCACGGCGGGCACGGCGGCGATGGCTTTGAAGTAGAGCGGGAACAATCCCCAGATGATGTAGGCACTCAGGCCCAATATGTACCCGTGGCGCGGGTTGGCGGCTTGCATGCAAAGTCCTTGCTTAGGCAGCTAACAAAGTGGTGATTGTAAGGAGGTTTGTCAGGCTGTGTCCTGCCCAAATGGGTTGGGCAATTGTGAACGCCTGTGGGAGCGAGCCGGGCGGCGCTCCCACAGGCGTTCAGGGTGAATCAGAACAATTTCAACGGCTCTTCATTCAGCGCCGCCAGCTGTTCACGCAACGCCAGCACCTGGTCGCCCCAGTAACGCTCCGTACCGAACCACGGGAAACTGCGGGGGAACGCCGGGTCATCCCAGCGCCGGGCCAGCCAAGCGCTGTAGTGCATCAGGCGCAGGGCGCGCAGGGGTTCGATCAGCGCCAGTTCGCGCGGGTCGAAGTCGTGGAATTCACTGTAGCCGTCCATCAGTTCCGACAGTTGGCCGAGGCATTCCTGGCGATCACCGGCGAGCATCATCCACAGGTCCTGGACGGCAGGGCCCATGCGGCAGTCGTCGAGGTCGACGATGTGGAACATCTCATCGCGGCACATCATGTTGCCGGGGTGGCAGTCGCCGTGCATGCGGATAATTTGATGCGGGGTGTCCTGGTAGACCTCTTCCACACGCTTGAGCAGGTCACGAGCCACTGATTCGTAGGCCGGCAGCAAACTGCGCGGTACGAAATCGCCCTCGAGCAGGGTGGTCAGCGAATCATGCCCAAAGTTCTTCACCCCCAGTGCTTCGCGGTGCTCGAAGGGGCGGGTGGCGCCCACGGCATGCAAGCGGCCGAGCAATTGACCAAGGCGATAGAGCTGATCGAGATTGCCCGGCTCCGGCGCACGGCCGCCGCGACGGGGGAACAGGGTGAAGCGAAAACCCGCGTGTTCGAACAGGCTTTCGCCGTTGTGGATCAGCGGTGCGACCACCGGGACTTCGCATTCGGCCAGCTCGAAGGTGAAACGGTGTTCTTCGAGGATGGCTTCGTTGGTCCAGCGTTGCGGGCGGTAGAACTTGGCGATCAGCGGTTCGCCATCTTCGATGCCGACCTGATACACGCGGTTTTCGTAGCTGTTCAGTGCCAGGATGCGGGCGTCGCTGAGAAAGCCGATGCTTTCAACGGCATCGAGCACCAGATCGGGGGTAAGTGTTTCAAACGGGTGAGACATGCTGACTCCTGCGCGCAGCAGGCTGCCGCGTCCGGCCAAGCATGGTAGCGCAGACGGAGAGGCTTTAGTGGGATCGTTCCTCACGCTCTGCCGGGGGAACATGCAGCCAGGGACGCTGCGCGTCACAAAAGCGGACGCAGAGCGCCCGGTGAGTCATTCCCACGCAGAGCGTGGGAACAATCCACTACACAGGCTTCGTAGGCGCGAGGTTTACCCGCGACGAGGCCTGTCAGGCGCCGACGATCCCGCCGTCTTCACGCCGGATGGCCATCACCGACGAACGCGGCTTGCCATTGGGCAGGTGCTCGGGGAAGGTCGAACCGCCGTTTTCACCGGGGTGCTGAATACCGACAAACAAGGTTTTCTGATCCGGCGAGAAGGTGATGCCCGTCACTTCGCAACCGACCGGGCCGACCATGAAGCGGCGGATTTCGCCGGTCGCAGGGTCTGCGCACAGCATCTGGTTGTTGCCCATGCCCGCGAAGTCCCCGGCGTTGCTGGAGTCACCGTCGGTGAGGATCCACAAGCGACCAGCCTTGTCGAAGCCCAGGCCGTCCGGGCTGTTGAACATGTTCTGCGGAGTGATGTTCGACGAACCGGCCTTCGGTGTACCGGCGTGGACGCCCGGGTTGCCGGCCACGACGAACAGGTCCCAGGCAAAGGTCAGCGAGGCGTGGTCGTCGCGATCGGTGCGCCAGCGCAGAATCTGCCCGTAGAGGTTTTTCTCCCGCGGGTTCGGCCCGCCCACTGGCTGGCCTTCTTCACCGCGCTTGGCGTTGTTGGTCAGGGTGCAATAGACCTGGCCGTCGGCGGGGCTGACGACGATCCACTCGGGGCGGTCCATGCGCGTGGCGCCGACCACACTGGCTGCCAGCCGTGCATGAATCAACACCTGGGCCTGGTCGGCGAAGCCGCTGCTGGCGTCGATGCCGTTCTTGCCATGAGTCAGTTCGACCCACTGGCCCTGGCCCTTGGGGTGATCAGGATTGCTGTCGCCGGCATCAAAACGGGCGACGTACAACGTGCCGTGGTCCAGCAGGTCGTGGTTGGCCTTGGGGTTTTTGTGATTGATCCTGTCGCGGCTGATGAATTTGTAGATGAACTCGCCGCGCTCGTCATCGCCCATGTACACCACGGCACGACCGTCATGGGTTTCGGCCAGGGCCGCGTTTTCGTGTTTGAAGCGGCCCAGGGCGGTGCGCTTGACCGGGGTCGATTGCGGATCGAACGGGTCGATTTCCACCACCCAGCCGTGACGGTTGAGCTCGTTGGGGTTTTTCGCCAGGTCGAAGCGCGGGTCGTGCTGATGCCAGTTGATCTCTTTGCTGGCCGTCACGACGCCATAGCGCTTTTGCGCGGCATCGAATGCCTGTTGCGGGTTGCTGCTGCCAAAACAGTCGGTGAAGTTCTCTTCACAGGTCAGGTAAGTGCCCCATGGCGTCTTGCCATTTGCGCAGTTCTGGAACGTCCCCAGGACCTTCTCACCCTTGGGGTCGGCGCTGGTCTTGAGCAGCTCATGACCGGCTGCCGGGCCGCCGACGCGAATCGGCGCGTTGCCGTGAATCCGGCGGTTATAGCGCGAGCCTTGGACAAAGTGCCATTGGCCGTCCTTACGCTGCACTTCGATCACCGACACGCCTTCGCAGGCCAGGGCCTTGCGGACTTCTTCAGCCGACTGCGGCATGCCGCCGTGGGGGTAGAGATAGCGATAGTTGGTGTATTCGTTGTTGATGGCCATCAGTGCGCGGGTGTCGTCGTCCGGGAAGGCGAACAGGCTCATGCCGTCGTTGTTATCGCCAAACTGGACTTCCTGCGCCTCGGCGCTGCCTTGGCCGCTGGGGTCGAAGGCCGGGCCGTTTTTCTGTAGCGGCTGGCCCCAACTGATCAATACCGATGACGTGTAGCCGGATGGCAGCGTGATGGTGTCGCTGGTGGCGGCGGCGATGCTGTCAAAGCCCAGCAGCTTGCTCGACGCGGCGCTGACACTGGCCGCCAGTACGCTACGGCTCAGCAGGTTGCCGCCCAGAAACATCGCGGCGCCGCACAGCGCACCGGCACTGATAAAACCACGGCGGCTGAGGCCGACGATTTTTTCGAGGTCGGTGGCTTGGTTTTCTTCTAATAGGTTCACGTCAGGCTCCCTGCTGGTTTTGGCAGACACCTTAAGGGGCGTTGATGACACAAATGTTGCAGTGCGCGATCAGCGTTTAGCCGCGCTCACGAAAAGCCTCGCCGTGCCGGTCACAGCGGTGTGCCGAGTAAGACATTGGAGGGAGAGAACTGTACCTGAACGGCGTTGTCGACCTTCAGCCCAAGGGTTGCGAGATGCAGCGGCTCGGCCAGTGCACAGAGCGTTTGGCCGTTGGGCAGGGTGATCCGTACCTCACTGGGGCCATCTTCGGCATCTAGAATCTGCTTGATGGTTCCGCTCAGGCAGTTGTGCCCAGGGATTGAAGGTTGTTCGATGGCGAGCAACTGCAGCCAGCCCGCCTTGATCAAGGCCACCACTTCGGTGCCGGTTTGCAGGTCCAGCCGCTGGGTACTGTCGTGGGTGATCTGTGCATGCAGGGTCAATCCTTGCGCCAGTGTCAGCGTGATCAGATCGTTGCGCCCTTGAGCGTCGATGCCGGTGACTTTGCCGTGGAGTTGGTTGCGCGCACTGGTGCGCAGCATCAGCCGCCCGAGCAGATCGAGGTCGCTGGCCTCCTCCGCGGCCTCCAGCACCTGTGCCTGCAAGGCTTGCAGGCGCTGGTACAGGCGCAACACCCGTTCGCCTTCACTCGTCAGCCGGGCGCCACCACCGCCCTTGCCGCCGACGCTACGCTCCACCAGTGGCTTTTGCGCGAGGTTGTTCAACTCGTCGATCGCATCCCAAGCGGCTTTGTAGCTCAGCCCGGCGCTTTTGGCGGCACGGGTGATCGAGCCTTGTTCGGCGATGTGTTGCAGCAAGGCAATACGTTGTGGGCGACGGACAATGTGCTGGGACAACAGGGTGGGCAAGGACATGATGTGCGCTGCGAACGGTAATGATGGTGTCGACGTTGGCGGCTTGGCGCATGGGAGTCAAGCCAGCTCGCCGGGTTTTGCCGTGCGGGCCAGGCAATAGACGTCGACCCGCGCTGCGCCCGCCTTGCGCAGCAGTCTTGCCAGGCTGTGTGCAGTGGCGCCGGTGGTCAGTACGTCATCGACCAGCGCCAGGTGACGACCGTTGACCGCTGCGCCGGCCATCAGCGCGAAGGCGTTGCGCAAGTTCTGTTTGCGGGCCCTGGCGTCCAGGTCCTGCTGCGCGGTGGTGTTCTGGGGGCGTATCAACAGCGTTTCATCCATTGGGATGTGCAGGTTGTCGCTGAGCCAGCGGGCGAGCATTGCCGCTTGATTGAATCCGCGTTCGCGCAGGCGTTTACGGGCCAGGGGCACGGGCACCAGCGCATCGGGGCGCTGGAGGCCTTCATTGAAACGATGTTGCAGGGATTGAGCGAGAATTTCACCCAGCAAGCGGCCAAATGGCCATTTGGCGCTGTGTTTGAAACGAGTAATCAAGGTGTCCACCGGGAAGCCGTAGACCCAGGGCGCGATGACCTGCTCGAAGGCGGGTGGAGCCCGCAAACACTGGCCGCAGGTGAGATCGGCCATGGGCAGCGGCAGGGCGCAGACCTGGCAATGATCGCCCAGCCAGGGCAGTTCGGTTTCGCAGGGTATGCAGAGGGGGTGGCAGGCGTCGGTAGGCTCGTCGCAGAGCAAGCAGGTCTGTTTGTTTTTTAACCAGATGTAAACCTGCTTTCCGTGTCGTGGTTGACAGTGCATGAGTCTTCCTTAAATATGCGGAAACATCCGTGTCACGTCTGCGAGATCTCCGTTGTTCCAGACGTGTGTCAAGCATAAGAAAGGAAATGAGCCGATGAGCGCCAGCATCACCGCCAAATTGCGTCACGATTGGTCTTTGGCCGAAGTTAAAGCGCTGTTCGTTCAGCCTTTCAATGACCTGTTGTTCCAGGCGCAGACGGTGCACCGTGCGCATTTCGATGCCAACCGGGTCCAGGTATCGACCTTGCTGTCGATCAAGACCGGTGCTTGCCCGGAAGATTGCAAATATTGTCCGCAGTCCGGTCACTACAACACCGGTCTGGAAAAAGAAAAACTGATGGAAGTGCAGAAGGTCCTCGAAGAGGCCGCTCGCGCCAAGGCCATCGGTTCGACCCGCTTCTGCATGGGCGCGGCCTGGAAGCACCCGTCGGCCAAAGACATGCCCTACGTGCTGAAGATGGTTGAAGGCGTGAAGGCTATGGGCCTGGAAACCTGCATGACCCTCGGTCGCCTGGATCAGGACCAGACCGAAGCCCTGGCCAAGGCCGGCCTGGACTACTACAACCACAACCTCGACACCTCGCCGGAGTTCTACGGCAGCATCATCACTACCCGGACCTACAGCGAGCGCCTGCAAACCCTGGCCTACGTCCGTGAGTCGGGGATGAAGATCTGCTCCGGCGGTATCCTGGGCATGGGCGAGTCGCTGGACGACCGCGCCAACCTGTTGATCCAGCTGGCCAACCTGCCGGAGCATCCGGAGTCGGTGCCGATCAACATGCTGGTGAAAGTGGCTGGTACTCCGCTGGAAAATGCCGACGACGTCGACCCGTTCGACTTCATCCGCATGCTCGCGGTAGCCCGTATCCTGATGCCGCAATCCCACGTGCGCCTCTCGGCTGGCCGTGAAGCCATGAACGAGCAGATGCAGGCCCTGGCGTTCTTCGCCGGCGCCAACTCGATTTTCTACGGCGAAAAACTGCTGACCACCGCCAACCCGCAAGCGGACAAGGACATGCAACTGTTCTCGCGCCTGGGGATCCTGCCTGAAGCCCGCGAAGAGCACGCCGATGAAGTGCATCAGGCGGCGATCGAGCAAGCGCTGGTCGAGCAGAAGAGTAGCGAGCAGTTCTACAACGCCGCTGTTTGATCGTCTGGAATGCACAACCCTTGTAGGAGCGAGCTGGCTCGCGATGAACGTTAACGATAACGCGTGTTTTCTGGGTAAGCGCGTTGCTCTTGAGTTCATCGCGAGCGCGCTCGCTCCTACAGGGATCGCGTTCATTTGATTTATGTGATCTGACACTCGAGGCCTGCATGTCTTTCGATCTCGCGGCGCGCCTTGCTGCCCGTCGTGCCGAAAACCTCTATCGCCATCGCCCGCTGCTCGAAAGCCCCCAGGGCCCGGAAGTGGTGGTTGACGGCCAGCCGTTGCTGGCGTTCTGCAACAACGATTACCTGGGCCTGGCCAATCACCCGCAAGTGATCGAAGCCTGGCGCGCCGGCGCGGCCCGCTGGGGTGTTGGCGGTGGGGCGTCGCATCTGGTGATCGGTCACAGTGGCCCGCACCATGCCCTTGAAGAGGCCTTGGCGGACTTGACCGGTCGCCCGCGGGCGTTGCTGTTCACCACCGGCTACATGGCCAACCTCGGTGCGGTCACCGCGCTGGTCGGGCAGGGCGATACCGTGCTTGAGGACCGGCTCAATCACGCCTCGTTGCTGGATGCCGGGTTGTTGTCGGGCGCGCGTTTCAATCGCTACCTGCATAACGACGCCGAGAGCCTGGCCAAGCGTCTGGAAAAGGCCACCGGCAACACGCTGGTGGTGACGGACGGGGTGTTCAGCATGGACGGGGATATCGCCAATCTGCCGGCGCTGGCCCGGGAGGCCAAGGCCAAGGGTGCGTGGCTGATGGTCGATGACGCCCATGGCTTCGGCCCATTGGGCGCCCATGGCGCTGGCATCGTCGAGCATTTCGGCTTGAGCATGGAAGACGTGCCAGTGCTGGTCGGCACCTTGGGCAAGGCCTTTGGCACGGCGGGGGCGTTTGTTGCTGGCAGTGATGATCTGATCGAGAGCCTGATCCAGTTCGCCCGGCCGTACATCTACACCACCAGTCAGCCACCGGCGCTGGCTTGTGCGACGCTGAAAAGCCTGGAGCTGCTGCGCAGCGAGCATTGGCGGCGCGAGCATTTGAAGGTGCTGATTGCCCAGTTCCGCAAAGGCGCCGAGCAGATCGGCCTTGAGTTGATGGACAGCGCCACACCGATCCAGCCGATCATGATCGGCGACGCCGGTCGGGCCGTGCGCTTTTCTCAGATGCTGCGCGAGCGTGGCCTGATGGTGACGGCGATTCGTCCACCGACCGTGCCCGCCGGCAGTGCCCGTTTGCGCGTGACCCTCACGGCGGCCCACAGCGAGGCGCAGGTCCAGCTATTGTTAGAGGGTCTGGCCGATTGTGTTCAGCAACTGGGAGCGGTGTCGAACCATGCGTGATCGACTGATTCTGTTGCCCGGTTGGGGGCTCGGTGTTTCGCCACTGGAACCGCTGGCAGCTGCGTTGCAGGGGCTGGACGAACATCTGCGGGTCGAGATCGAGCCGCTGCCGGAGCTGGTCTCGGGCGACCTTGATGAATGGCTCGACGAACTGGACTCAAGCCTGGCGCAAGATGCATGGCTCGGTGGCTGGTCGCTGGGTGGGATGCTGGCTGCCGAGCTGGCGGCGCGACGCGGCGAACGTTGTTGCGGTTTGCTGACGCTGGCGAGCAATCCCTCATTCGTGGCCCACCCCCAATGGGCGAGCGCGATGCCGGCAGAAACCTTCGACGGGTTTCTGGCCGGATGCCGTGCCGATCCGCGTACCACCCTCAAGCGCTTCAGTTTGCTCTGTGCCCAAGGCGCTCAAGACCCACGCGGGCTGTCACGGTTGTTACTGGGCGGTGCGCCGAACACCTCGCCACAGGTGCTGATGAGCGGGCTGGAACTGCTCGCGCAACTGGACACCCGGCAAGCCTTGCAAGCCTTTCGCGGGCCACAGTTGCATCTGTTCGCCGGTCTCGATGGGCTGGTGCCGGCCGAAGCGGCCGGTGAACTGCTGGCGCTGCTTCCCGATGTCGAAATTGGTCTGATTGAACAGGCCAGTCACGCGTTTCTTCTGGAGGACCCCCACGGTGTGGCGGGGGCCATCCAGGCTTTTTTGCATGAGTGCGGTGATGACTGATTTGTCTCTTCCCAACCTGCCCGGCGGTTTGCCGGACAAGCGCCAGGTCGCGGCGTCCTTTTCCCGGGCGGCGGCCAGTTACGACAGCGTTGCCGAGTTGCAGCGCACGGTGGGCAGTCAGTTGCTGGCGCGCTTGCCCGCGGACTGCTCGCCAACCCGCTGGCTGGATCTGGGCTGCGGCACCGGGTATTTCAGTCGCGCGCTGGGGCAACGCTTCACCACAGGCGAAGGGCTGGCACTGGACATTGCCGAAGGCATGCTCAATCACGCCCGGCCCTTGGGCGGCGCGAGCCATTTCATCGCTGGCGATGCCGAGCGTCTGCCGCTGCAGGACGCCAGCTGCGACTTGCTGTTTTCCAGCCTGGCGGTGCAGTGGTGCGCCGATTTCAGGTCGGTGCTGAGCGAGGCCAATCGCGTACTCAGGCCCGGCGGTGTACTGGCGTTCGCCAGCCTGTGCGTGGGAACCCTGTATGAGCTGCGTGACAGTTGGCGGCAGGTGGATGGCCTGGTGCACGTCAACCGTTTCCGGGAGTTCAGTACCTATCAACAGCTGTGTGCGGACAGCGGCCTCAAGGTCTTGAGCCTGCAAAGTTGTCCCCATGTGCTGCACTATCCTGATGTGCGCAGCCTGACCCATGAACTGAAAGCCTTGGGCGCGCATAATCTTAATCCGGGTCGGCCAGGTGGGCTGACAGGCCGGGCGCGGATCAAGGGATTGATCGATGCCTATGAGCAGTTTCGTCAGGCGCAAGGACTCCCCGCGACTTACCAGGTGGTCTACGCCGTGTTGGAGAAACCTTGATGAGCGCAGCCTATTTTATTACCGGTACCGATACCGATGTCGGCAAGACCACCATTGCCGCCGGCCTGCTTCAGGCGGCGCGGTTAGCTGGATTGAGTACGGCAGCTGGCAAACCCGTGGCGTCGGGCTGCGATGTGACGCCCAAGGGGCTGCGCAACGCCGACGCACTGGCACTGCTGGACCAATGCTCAGTGCCGCTGACCTATGCCGAAGTCAATCCAATGGCCTTTGAACCAGCCATCGCCCCCCATCTGGCGGCGCGTGAGTCGGGCGTTGCGCTGACGGTTCAGTCGTTGCTGGTGCCTATGCGCCATATCCTGGACAAGCAGGCCGATTTCACCTTGATTGAAGGCGCGGGTGGCTGGCGGGTGCCATTGGCGGACCAGGACAACCTGTCGGATCTGGCGATGGCGCTCGGTCTGCCGGTGATCCTGGTGGTCGGCGTGCGGCTGGGCTGCATCAATCACGCGTTGTTGACCGCCGAGGCGATTGCCCGGGACGGTTTGCAACTGGCCGGCTGGGTGGCCAACATCATTGAGCCCAGGACATCCCGGCTGGAAGAAAACCTGGCGACCCTGGCCGAGCGCCTGCCAGCGCCGTGCCTGGGCAAAGTACCGAAACTCAAGGTAGTCACCGCGGAAGCCGTGGCGGAGTACCTTGAGCTGGACTTGCTGGACTAGGCTTTGCCTATGACAAGGCATTGTGCCGTTAGTGTTTTTGTCGGGTGTTTTGCCGGTGGCTCTGCTTCAATGAGGACCGACCACTTTTGCAGGATGGAGTCTTCCCTTGGAAATTTCGGGCAACAGCGCGTTTTATGCCGGGCTGAGTACGATCAATGCCGGGTTGAACCGCATCGATCAGACTGCCGGCCAGATCGCCAATACCACGGTCGAGCGCGCGGTGAGCAGCCAGTCCTCCGACGCTCAAGTCGACCGACTGCGCTCGGTTGACCGCAGCCAGCAATCGGATCTGGCCAGTAATAGAGTCGAAATGTTTCAAGGCAAGCTCCAGGCAGAGTTGGGCGTCAATATCGCCAAGGCGTCTGACGAAATGCTCGGTACGTTGATCGATACGTACGCCTGATCCCGCGCTGAGTCCTTTGCCCTGACGCCGCTGTCTGCACGGCGTTCTGTCGGGCATGTCCTTGCCGTTCAACTAATCTTTCCTACACGTTCTGTTGCTTTGCGCACCGGGTGCACGCCTGTGCGCGCGTGCTTTTCCCGCGACTGATGACGAACGGCAAAAGATCGATGCTTGACAAGATTTCGGCGTAAACGTATGTTTCAAACAACTGTTTGACCGTCACAACAAATCATCACGGTCGTTCATTCCCGGTTACATCAGCAGAGGTTTATCGCTATGCCTGACTACAAGGCCCCCTTGCGTGATATTCGCTTCGTTCGTGACGAACTGCTCGGCTACGAAGCGCATTATCAGAGCCTTCCGGCTTGCCAGGACGCTACCCCGGACATGGTTGACGCCATTCTCGAGGAAGGCGCCAAGTTTTGTGAGCAGGTGCTGGCTCCGCTGAACCGCGTGGGTGACACCGAAGGCTGCACCTGGAGCGAGTCTGGCGTTAAGACCCCGACTGGCTTCAAAGAGGCCTACAAGCAATTTGTCGAAGGCGGCTGGCCAAGCCTGGCGCACGACGTCGAGCACGGCGGTCAAGGCCTGCCGGAGTCCCTGGGTCTGGCCGTGAGCGAGATGGTTGGCGAGTCCAACTGGTCGTGGGGCATGTACCCGGGCCTGTCGCACGGCGCGATGAACACCATCTCCGAGCACGGTACGCCAGAGCAGCAAGAGGCTTACCTGACCAAGCTGGTATCCGGCGAATGGACCGGCACCATGTGCCTGACCGAACCGCACTGCGGCACCGACCTGGGCATGCTGCGCACCAAGGCCGAGCCTCAGGCAGATGGCTCCTACAAGGTTTCCGGCACCAAGATCTTCATCTCGGCCGGTGAACACGACATGGCCGACAACATCGTCCACATCGTGCTGGCCCGCCTGCCGGATGCACCGGCGGGTACCAAAGGCATTTCGCTGTTCATCGTTCCCAAGTTCCTGCCGAACGCCGATGGCAGCATCGGTGCACGCAACGCCGTGACCTGTGGTTCCCTGGAACACAAAATGGGTATCCACGGTAACGCCACCTGCGTGATGAACTTCGACGCGGCCACCGGTTTCCTGATCGGCCCGGCGAACAAAGGCCTGAACTGCATGTTCACCTTCATGAACACCGCCCGCCTGGGTACGGCTCTGCAAGGTCTGGCCCACGCCGAGATCGGTTTCCAGGGCGGCCTGAAATACGCTCGCGATCGCTTGCAAATGCGCTCCCTGACTGGCCCGAAAGCGCCGGACAAAGCCGCTGACCCGATCATCGTGCACCCGGATGTACGTCGTATGCTGTTGACCATGAAGGCGTTCGCCGAAGGCAACCGTGCGATGGTTTACTTCACTGCCAAGCAAGTCGACATCGTCAAGTACGGCGTGGATGAAGAAGAGAAGAAGAAAGCCGATGCATTGCTGGCCTTCATGACGCCAATCGCCAAGGCCTTCATGACCGAAGTCGGTTTCGAATCGGCTAACCATGGCGTACAGATCTATGGCGGCCACGGCTTTATCGCTGAGTGGGGCATGGAGCAGAACGTTCGCGACAGCCGTATTTCCATGCTGTACGAAGGCACCACCGGTATCCAGGCACTCGACCTGCTGGGTCGTAAAGTGCTGATGACTCAAGGCGAGGCCCTGAAAGGCTTCACCAAGATCGTCCACAAGTTCTGCCAGACCAACGAAGGCAACGAAGCCGTCAAAGAGTTCGTCGAGCCTTTGGCTGCACTGAACAAAGAGTGGGGCGAGCTGACCATGAAGGTCGGTATGGCCGCGATGAAAGACCGCGAAGAAGTCGGTGCTGCTTCCGTTGACTACCTGATGTACTCCGGTTACGCCTGCCTGGCCTACTTCTGGGCGGACATGGCGCGTCTGGCTGCCGAGAAACTGGCTGCCGGTACCACTGAAGAGGCGTTCTACACCGCCAAGCTGCAGACTGCGCGCTTCTACTTCCAGCGCATCCTGCCGCGTACCCGCACTCACGTTGTAACCATGCTGTCGGGCGCCAACAACCTGATGGACATGAAAGAAGAAGACTTCGCACTGGGCTACTAAGCCTTAGGCAGTCCTTCAACAAGCCGCTGCTCCTTCGGGAACAGCGGCTTTTTCATGTCTGGAGGAGCTCGATGAAAATTCCCGACTAAAACGCTAAGCAGAACGTTTTGGCTGCCGTTAAAGAGTAGGCAATGTGATGCACGTCACATTGCATGTGCTTAATTGTCAGGATTGATGGCACAATGCCATCTACTGATTTGCCGGGCCGGAGCTTTACCCTTGCCGCGTTCTTCTGCTGCACGCTTGAGTCACTTCATACCTTCATTGCTGCTGTTACTTGCGGGGCTTGCAGCTGCCTACGTCAAGGATCTCAACGTCTTCTTCACTTCGCTGTTCAACGTGCTGCCGACTCTGGTGCTGCTGCTCGGTGGTGCGTACTGCGCGGTTTACCGCCGTCAGCGTGAACTGTTTTTGATGGTCACGGTGTACATCGCCTACTTTCTGCTCGACACCCAGACCGATTACTACCGTGATTTCGGCAAGGTCCGCGAGGACGCCGCCGTGGTGTTCCACCTCTGTTGCTTGTTGTTGCCGCTGCTCTACGGGCTGTTCGCGGCGTGGCAGGAGCGCACCCACCTGTTCCAGGACATGGTTGCGCGGTTTGCCGTGCTGCTGGCCTTTGGCAGCGTTGCCCTGGCGCTGGAGCAAAGCTATCCACAGGCGCTGCTGGCGTGGTTGGCGGAAATACGCTGGCCGGCGCTGCATGGCACCTGGATGAGCCTGATCCAGCTCTCGTATCCGGTGTTCATCGCCGCCTTCATGCTGCTGGCCTACCAGTACTGGCGCAATCCACGGCCCTTGCATGCAGCGCAATTGGTGGGCCTGCTCGGGTTGTTCTGGATGCTGCCCAAAACCTTCATCCTGCCGTTCACCCTCAACATCATGTGCAGTCAGGTCATGTTGATGATCGCGGCCGCCGTTGCCCATGAGGCCTATCAAATGGCCTTTCGTGATGAGCTGACCGGGCTGCCGGGACGCCGCGCCTTGAACGAGCGGCTGCAGCGCCTGGGGCGCAACTATGTGCTGGCGATGAGTGATGTCGACCACTTCAAGAAATTCAACGACACCCATGGCCACGACGTCGGCGACCAGGTGCTGCGCCTGGTTGCCAGCAAACTGTCGAAAATCGGCGGTGGCGGTCGGGCCTACCGTTACGGGGGCGAGGAGTTTGCCCTGGTGTTCGCGGCCAGGACCCTGGAGGAATGCCTGCCGCATTTGGAGGTCATGCGCGAGTCGATTGCCGACTACAACATTCAGTTGCGTAACCAGGAAAACCGCCCGCAGGACGATCAGCAAGGTCGCCAGCGTCGCTCCGGTGCCAGTGCGTCAAGCGTATCGGTGACGGTGAGCATCGGCGTTGCCGAGCGGCTGGAGCAGCGAACCCCGGAAGAAGTGCTCAAGTCTGCCGACCAGGCGCTCTACAACGCCAAGGGGGCGGGGCGTAACTGCGTGATGGCCTTCGGTCAGAGTCGTCGTGGCGCGGTGCGCATGGCGGGCGCTGCGGGTTGAGTGATGATGGGCGTGGCAGGCCTACAATATTTCGCTAGTGACTAAAAATTACAAACAAGTCACAAGTTGACCCTATGTGTCGTAAAAGTTGTTCGGGTACACTCAAGGACTTGTTGAAACCCGATCCTATGAATCACTTTTTCACGTTCCTGCGAGGTTTGCCATGGCTGACTACAAAGCGCCCCTGCGCGATATGCGCTTCGTCCTCAATGAAGTTTTCGAGGTAGCCAAGCTTTGGGCTGAACTGCCCGCCCTGGCCGACACCGTTGATGCCGAGACTGTCGAGGCGATCCTTGAGGAAGCCGGCAAAGTCACCAGCAAAAGCATTGCGCCCCTGAGCCGTGCGGCCGACGAAGAAGGCTGCCATTGGAGTGACGGAGCCGTGACCACGCCAGCCGGTTTCCCGCAGGCCTACCAGACTTACGCTGAAGGCGGTTGGGTCGGCGTGGGCGGTGACCCGGCCTTCGGTGGCATGGGCATGCCCAAGGCGGTTTCGGCCCAGGTCGAGGAAATGGTCAACTCGGCCAGCCTGTCGTTCGGCCTGTACCCGATGCTGACGGCCGGTGCCTGCCTGTCGATCAACGCCCACGCCAGCGAAGAACTGAAAGCCGCCTACCTGCCAAACATGTACGCCGGTGTCTGGGCCGGGTCCATGTGCCTGACCGAGCCGCATGCAGGCACCGACCTGGGGATCATCCGCACCAAGGCCGAACCTCAGGCCGATGGTTCCTACAAGGTCAGCGGCACCAAGATCTTCATCACCGGTGGCGAACATGACCTGACCGAAAACATCATTCACCTGGTGCTGGCCAAGCTGCCGGACGCGCCAGCGGGGCCAAAGGGCATTTCGCTGTTCCTGGTGCCCAAGTTCATGGTCAATGCCGATGGCAGCCTCGGCGCGCGTAACCCGGCCAACTGCGGCTCGATCGAACACAAGATGGGCATCCAGGCCTCCGCGACCTGCGTGATGAACTTCGACGAAGCCGTGGGTTACCTGGTGGGTGAGCCGAACAAAGGCCTGGCGGCCATGTTCACCATGATGAACTACGAGCGTCTGGGCGTGGGCATTCAGGGCCTGGCCACGGGCGAGCGCTCGTACCAGAACGCGGTCGAATATGCTCGTGATCGTTTGCAGAGCCGTTCGCCAACCGGCGCACAGAACAAGGACAAGGTGGCTGACCCGATCATCGTTCATCCGGACGTACGTCGCATGCTGCTGACCATGAAGGCTTCGAACGAAGGCGGCCGTGCGTTCTCCACCTACGTGGCCATGCAACTGGACACCGCCAAGTTCAGCGAAGACCCGGTCACTCGCAAGCGTGCCGAAGAGTTGGTGGCGTTGCTGACCCCGGTCGCCAAGGCGTTCCTCACCGACCTGGGGCTGGAAACCACGGTGCATGGCCAGCAGGTGTTTGGCGGCCACGGCTACATCCGCGAGTGGGGCCAGGAGCAACTGGTGCGCGATGTGCGTATCACCCAGATCTACGAAGGCACCAACGGCATTCAGGCCCTTGACCTGGTCGGGCGCAAGATCGTCGGTAGCGGCGGTGCGTACTACCAATTGTTCGCTGACGAGATCCGTCATTTCACTGCAACCGCCAGTGCCGATCTGGCCGAGTTCACCCAACCGTTGAACGATGCAGTGCAGACGCTGGACGAACTGACGGCCTGGTTGCTGGATCGCGCCAAGGGCAACCCGAACGAAATCGGTGCCGCGTCGGTGGAATACCTGCAGGTGTTCGGCTATGTGTCCTACGCTTACATGTGGGCGCTGATGGCCAAGGCCGCCTTCGGCAAAGAAGCGCAGGACGATTTCTACGCCAGCAAACTGGGGACTGCGCGGTTCTATTTCGCCCGTCTGCTGCCGCGGATTCACTCCCTGAGTGCGTCGGTCAAGGCGGGTAGCGAGTCGCTGTTTTTGCTGGATGCCGCGCAATTCTGAAGGGTGTAACGCCATGTAAGCATTTGCTTACATAGCGTGCTGTCTTTCTCTCCTATCGGTAAATTGGATCCACAGCTAATCTACTGCTCATGGACGTCGCGCAGGAAGCGCAAAGCAACAACACGGACACGTAGGATTCTGCCAGGACGGTGGAGTGAAATGGATGTCAGGGAAACAGTCTGCAAAGCCCCGCTTCGGCGGGGTTTTCTTTTGCCTGCGATTTGTGTTTTTGCGCCTCAGGCCTGTACATCCAGTACCGTCGGGCTTGCCAAGCGTCCCTCCGGACTGCTCATCACGTCTTCCAGCAGGTTACGCAGCAGCTCCAGGGTGGCTTGCTGGCGCTGCACATCACGACACACCAAGCCGATTTTCAGCGGCACTCGCGGTTCACTCAAGGGTTTCCACAGCAGCGCCTTGTTGCCGTGTTCCTGTTGCGAGCGACCGGGCAGGACCGTGGCCAGCCGGGTATGGGGCAAACTGTCGAGAATGCCGGCCATGTTGTTCAATTCCGCCTGTACCTGCGGGCGTCGTCCGAGACTGGCCAGTTGTCCCTGCCAGATCTGCCGGATCTGAAACTCCTCGCCCAAGAGCAGCATCGGCAACTCGGCCGCCTGGCTCATGGAGACTTTCTTGAATTCACGCAACGGGTGATCGGCAGGGATAACCAGGGTCAGTTCGTCTTCGTACAGCAACACGCCATGCAGCCCCGGTTGGCGTGGCGGTAAATAACTGATGCCGATGTCCAGTGAGCCGTTGAGCAATCGACGCTCGATTTCCAGCCCGGTGAGTTCGTAGATCTGCACCACCAGGTGCGGCTGTGCCGTGCGCACCCGTTCGAGCATTTTTGGCACCAGGCTGGTATGAACGGTTTGCAGCACGCCGATGGCCAATGTCCGCAGGGCCTGGCCCTTGAAGTTACCCAATGCCTCGCGTGCCCGTTGCAGGCCGTCGAGCAGGGGCAGGGCATGGTTGTACAGGGTGTGGGCGGCCAGGGTGGGCAGCAGGCGTTTACTGCTGCGTTCGAACAGGCTCACATCAAGGTGTTGTTCCAGTTGGCGGATCTGCTGTGACAGTGCCGGCTGGGAGATCGACAAGCGTTCCGCGGCCCGCCCGACATGGCCTTCTTCATACACCGCGACGAAATAACGCAGTTGCTTAAAATCCATAAGTATTTCTTATCGAAAAAGCTGGAAAATCGAAATGGCTCAGCGCCTGACAGAAGCCTAGTCTAACCGCATTCACAAGGCTTACAGGGCCAGAGAGCGCGATGAATACCGTTTACGTTGATGGTGTTTACATAGGCAAGGCAAAAAACCTCGGACAGGGTTTGGTCAGCGATACCGACAAAGAGCGGATTGCCAACCGGCTCTGGTTGTGGCCGCAAGGTTTGGGCAGCGACGAGCACGGCGATCCGCGCTTTCATACCGGTCCCGAGCGCGCGCTGCATCACTACCCGGCCGAGCACTACACCTATTGGCGTAAACGTTATCCACAGATCGACTGGTGCGCGCCGGCCTTCGGTGAAAACCTTTCGACCCGGGGGCTCACCGAAGAGCACGTGTGCCTGGGCGACCTGTTTCGTTGGGGGGGTGCCTTGCTGCAGGTCAGCCAGCCGCGTTCGCCGTGCTATCGGTTGAGCCATCGCTGGGGTGTGCCGATCCTGCCGCAGTTGGCTCAGGACACAGGCCGCTGTGGTTGGTTCTATCGGGTGCTCAAGCCCGGATTTGTCAGCGGCGACCAACCGTTCGAGCTGATTCAACGCAGCTATCCCGGCCTGACCGTGGCCTGGGCCTTGCGCAGTTTTTATCGCGAACCGCTGGAACATGCCGGTTTGAAAAAACTGGTCGATTGCCCGGCGCTGTCCTCGCGCTGGCGCGACCTTGCGATCAAACGTATGCGCACTGGGCGCGTGGAGAATTGGTCCTCGCGTTTGCTGGGTTTGCCGCTGGAGGGACTGCGGGCATGAACCCGTTCAATCTGCGCCGCCCTCAGCCGAGTCTTGATGACCTGACTGCGGACCCTGTTCAACCACCCAGGGGCGATAACCCCTCCAGTGAGTGCCTGATGACGAGTGTCGAGCGCCCCCCGCAGGTTTTCGTCCGCGGCCAGGGCTCCTGGTTGTGGGACAGCAGCGACCGCGCTTACCTGGATTTCACGCAAGGCGCGGCGGCCAACAGTCTCGGTCACAGCCCAACGGCGCTGGTCAAGGCCATCGCCGCCCAGGCCCAGGCGCTTATCAATCCCGGGTCGGGGTTACTCAACCGTGGTCAGCTCAACCTGGCTGAGCGGCTGTGTCTGAGTACGGGCAGTGACCAGGCCTATCTGCTCAACACCGGCAGTGAGGCCTGCGAAGCAGCGATCAGGTTGGCGCGTAAATGGGGTCAACTGCATCGCGGTGGGGCTTCGCGAATCATTACCGCCAGCGGTAGCTGTCATGGTCGCAGCCTGGCGGCAATGTCCGCGTCGGACTGTCAGAGCAATCGCTTTGAGCCACAGCTCCCGGGCTTCGCTCAGGTTCCGTTCAATGACTTGCCCGCGCTGCATGCGGCGGTGGATGCGCAGACCGTGGCCATCATGCTGGAGCCGATCCAGGTCACTTCGGGTGTTGTGCCGGCGACGGTGCATTACCTCAAGGGCGTCGAGCGCTTGTGCCGTGAGTTGGGTATTTTGCTGATTCTCGACGAAGTACACACCGGGATCGGCCGTTGCGGCAGTCTGCTCGCCGAACAGCAGTATGCGGTGCGTGCCGACATCATCGCCTTGGGCAAGGGCCTGGGCGGCGGAGTACCGGTGGCAGCCTTGCTGGCGCGCGGCAAAGCCTGTTGTTTTGAGCCGGGCGAACTGGACGGTACCCATCATGGCAATCCCCTGATGGCGTCGGCCGGTCTGGTGGTGCTCGACAGCGTACTCAATCATGGCTTCCTCGAGCATGTTCGCGACAGCGCACAACACCTGCGCGAAGGCTTGAATCGGCTGGCCAACCGTTATGGACACGGCGAGCCAAGAGGGCAAGGGCTGCTCTGGGGGCTTACGCTCAGTGACGACTCGGCTGCCTCCGTGGTGAAAGCCGCGCGCTACGAAGGGTTGTTGCTCAGCGCCCCGCAGCCCGACTGTCTGTTGTTGACGCCGGCACTCACGGTCAGCAAGGCCAACATCGACGAAATGCTCCTGCGCCTGGCGCGAGCATTTTCCCGGGTACACACCGCTCAACTTCAATGCCGCAGGGGCATCGCGGTCTGAAGCCTGCGGCACTTTCCTAATACCAGAACCGTCTCGCGGTATAACGCGTCGCCCCATGCCTGATCTTTTTGGCATGGGGCGTTTTTTTGTCTCGACGATTTTCAGGGCTCTGTTCGGTGCTACGAGTCTGAACACCAGCGCCTCCACGGTCAAACAGTGGGAGGCGGGCGACAAGCACCCCAGCGGCATGGCCCTCAAGCTGCTGAGCATCGTGCAGAAACACGGGTTGGAGATACTGGCCTGAGGCATCCCGCTGCGCATCAATAGTGGCATCTTGCCGGAGTTGCGTGGAACCCTGTCACGCGCTACGGGTCAATCAGGTGTATGGCTCATTGGAGCCAACTTTTCTCAGGAGCTGCCCCATGGATTTTATCCGCATCATCATCGCCATTCTGTTGCCACCACTGGGTGTGTTCCTGCAGGTGGGTTTCGGCGGCGCTTTCTGGCTGAACATCCTGTTGACCTTGTGCGGCTACATCCCGGGTATCGTGCATGCGGTGTACATCATCGCCAAGCGTTGAGCCGTTGGCCCGCAGACTCGGCAGCGATTGCCAGTGTCTGCGGTCAGTCCGGTTGTTGGTTCATCACCGCTTGATAAAACCGCCACTCCTGCTCCAGTGCATGGGCCTGGTTGGTGGCCTTGCGAAAGCCGTGTCGTTCGTCGGGGTAATAGTGGGCCTGGGCAGCGATGCCGTTGTCGTGTAGCGCCTTGATCATGTCGCGGGTCTGCTGCGGCACCACAACGGCATCGAGTTCACCCTGGAAGAAGATGACGGGCACGCGGATGTTACCGGCGTGCAGCAGCGGTGTACGGGCCGCGTAGCGTTCGGCGTCCTTGAGCGGGTCGCCGATCAACCAATCCAGATAATCGCCTTCGAACTTGTGGGTCGCACGGCCCAGGGCCACCGGGTCGCTGACCCCGTACAGGCTGGCCCCCGCACGGAATATGTCATGGAACGCCAGGGCGCAGAGCGTGGTATACCCGCCTGCGCTGCCGCCACGAATGAACGCATGATTGCGATCGATCAAGCCTTGCTCCGCGAGGTAGCCGACCACGGCACAGGCGTCCTCTACATCCACCTCACCCCAGCGCAAGTGCAAGGCCTGTCGATAGGCCCGGCCGTAGCCACTGCTGCCTCGATAGTTGAGGTCGGCGACGGCGAAACCCCGCTGTGCCCAGTACTGAATGCGCGGGTCGAGCATCGGATAGCAGGCCGAGGTGGGGCCGCCATGGATGAACACCACCAGCGGCGGATTGGCGACATCGCCCAAGGCTGGATAAAAGAACCCGTGGGCCTCGCCTGTGCCGCTGGGGTAACGCAGAGTCTGTGGCTGGCTGATGTGTGCAGCGGGCAGTAACGCAACGCCACCGGCCAGCACCTTGACCTGATGACTGTCGCGGTCGATGGCAAGCACCGCTGAAGGGGCGGTGGTGGAGGCCGCAATGCAGTAGACAAACCGGTCATCCAGCGCCAGGTTGCGAAAGCGGCTGTAGTCGCCGGTGAGGTCTTGAACGCACTCTCCGGTGCGCATACCCAGACGTCCAAAGCCGTCCACCGTCCAGCTCGCCAGGTAATGCTCCCGATCCAGTGGTAACCAGGTACAGCCTCCCAGTTGCCAAGGCGCGGGGCCGTGATCGGCGGCGGCACTGGGCAGTGGCTGCAAGCCTGATTCGCTTTCGACCCACGGTTGCCAGAAGCCGTCGCGATCGGTCAGGCAGTACAAGCGACCGGCCTGATCGAAACGCGGTTGTTGCAGGGCCTCTTCATCAGCGTCACCGCCGACACAACGAGGCTTGGTAAATCGGCCGCTGTGGTCGCGCTCGGCAACCATCAGGCGTGTGGCAGTCCAGGGTTGATGGGGGCGGCTCCATTCGATCCACGCCAGGCGCCGGGCATCGGGGCTCAGGGTCGGTGCGCTGTAGAAGTCGGCGCCTTCGGCCAGCACTTGGCGTCGACCGTCCGCCAGCTGGATGGCGACCAGGCGATGCTGGTTGGACTGCTCTTCGACGGCCAGCACTTGCCCGTTGGCGAATTGCAGGTCGCCATATCGACACTGACCCGATGTCAGGGCCTGCGGCGTTTCACCGGTCAGCGATTGCCGATAAAGCTGTTGGTCCGCTTCATTGACGAAGACCACGTCCTCATCGCTCAGGCAGAACGAACCTCCGCCGTACTCATAGACCCGGCTGCGCACGCTGAACCCGATCGGCGTCAGGCAGTGCGCCGCGTTGTCACGCCAATGCCAGATCCGGCAGGCGGCGTCGTCGGGGCGGTACTCGTTCCAGAACAGGCCATGGGCACCGATGCGCAAGTCTGCGAAGTCGATGCCGGCGGCCACGGCTTTGAGGGCGCTCAAAGAGTCAGCCCTTGACGATGAGGCGTGAGTTTCGTTCATTGCGAAAGGCCAGCTGTTCGATGGTCTGGGTGGCGTGTTCGGCTTCTTCGCGGGCCTTGAGGATCACGCCGTGATGGGCTGACTTGCTGCACACCGGATCCGCGTTGCTGGCGTCACCGGTCAGCATGAAGGCCTGGCAGCGGCAGCCGCCGAAGTCCTTTTCTTTCTCGTCGCAGGAGCGGCACGGCTCGGGCATCCAGTCGTAACCGCGAAAGCGGTTGAAGCCGAACGAGTCGTACCAGATGTGCTGCATGCTGTGATCGCGCACGTTGGGAAATTGCACCGGCAGTTGTCGGGCGCCGTGACACGGCAATGCGGTGCCATCCGGGGTAACGGTCAGGAAGACGCTGCCCCAGCCATTCATGCAGGCTTTGGGGCGCTCTTCGTAATAGTCGGGCGTGACGAAGATCAGTTTGCACGGATGCCCTTGGGCTTGGAGCCTGGCACGGTACTCGTTGGTAATGCGTTCGGCGCGTACCAGCTGTTCCTGGGTCGGCAGCAGACCGACGCGGTTGAGCTGGGCCCAGCCGTAGAACTGGCAGGTGGCGAGTTCGACGAAGTCGGCCTCCAGAGCGATGCACAGCTCGATGATGCGGTCGATCCTGTCGATGTTGTGCCGATGGGTGACGAAGTTCAGCACCATCGGATAGCCGTGGGCTTTCACGGCGCGGGCCATTTCGAGTTTCTGCGCGAAGGCTTTTTTCGAGCCGGCCAACAGGTTGTTCACCTGCTCGTCGCTGGCCTGGAAGCTGATCTGGATGTGATCGAGCCCGGCCTTCTTGAAATCGCCGATCTTCTGCTCGGTGAGGCCTATCCCCGAAGTGATCAGGTTGGTGTAGAACCCCAGTTTGCGGGCCTCACCGATCAGTTCGGCGAGGTCCTGGCGCACCAGTGGCTCGCCACCGGAAAACCCCAGCTGCGCCGCGCCCATTTCCCGGGCTTCGCGAAACACCTTGAGCCACTGCTCGGTGCTGAGCTCCTTGCCTTGTTCGGCGAAATCCAGCGGATTGGAGCAATACGGGCATTGCAGCGGGCAGCGGTAGGTCAGTTCGGCCAGCAGCCACAGCGGCAGGCCAGTCTCAGGCTTCGCCGGCATGGCCACGTGATCAGCCGAGTTCGATCCAGTGCTGTGCACGGGCGACCTCCATGAATTGCTCGATGTCGTCACCGAGCTCGGGCACGCCGGGGAACCGGGTGTCCAGTTCGGCAATGATCGCCGCGACATTCCGCTGCCCGTCGATCAAACCTCCAATCAGCGCGGCGCTTTCATTGAGTTTGATCATGCCTTCGGGGTACAGCAGTACGTGGCCTTTCTGGGCCGGCTCGTACTGGAAACGATAGCCGGGACGCCAGCTAGGGGTCTTGCTGCGGTCGAAACTCATAAGGCGATCCCTTTGTGCCAGACCCGCTGCCCGGTCACGCTGTGATAAGGCGGGCGGTTCAGTTCATAGGCCATGCTCATGGCATCGAGCATGCTCCAAAGTATGTCCAGTTTGAACTGGAGAATTTCCAGCATGCGCTGCTGGCTGTCATAGGTGGTGTAGTGCTGCAGGGTGATCGCAAGGCCGTGTTCGACATCGCGTCGCGCCTGGCCCAGGCGTGTACGGAAATATGCGTAGCCGGCCGGATCGATCCAGGGATAGTGCTGCGGCCAGCTGTCCAGGCGTGATTGATGGATCTGTGGGGCGAACAGTTCAGTCAAGGAGCTGCTCGCGGCTTCCTGCCAACAGGCGCGGCGCGCGAAGTTGACGTAGGCATCCACGGCAAAACGCACTCCAGGCAACACCAGTTCCTGGGAGCGCAGTTGATCGGGATCCAGGCCGACGGCTTGGCCAAGGCGCAGCCAGGCTTCGATGCCGCCGTCTTCACCGGGCGCGCCGTCGTGGTCAAGCAGGCGCTGAATCCACTCGCGACGGATCTCGCGGTCCGGGCAGTTGGCCAGAATCGCGGCGTCTTTCAGGGGGATGTTCACCTGGTAGTAAAACCGGTTGGCGACCCAGCCCTGGATCTGCTCGCGGCTCGCCCGGCCTTCGTACATCGCCACGTGATAGGGGTGGTGGATGTGGTAGTAGGCGCCCTTGGCCCGCAGGGCGGCTTCGAATTCGGTGGGGGACAGCGGTGTATGGGTCATTGCGGTTCTCCGGGGATCAACCGTAGAGGTGTGGTGTTTTTGCCGGGCTTGCCCGCACCAGACCACGCAGCGGTCTGGCGCTGCGCTGTCAGAGCTCGATGCTCATCCCGTCATACGCCACTTCAACATTGCGCCGAGCCAGTTCGGCGCGCTGGGCTGAGTCCTCATCGAGGATCGGGTTGGTGTTGTTGATGTGGATTAGCACCTTGCGCTGGCTGGGCAACTGCTCGAGTACCTCGAGCATGCCCCCCGGGCCGTTTTGCGCCAGATGGCCCATTTCCCGGCCGGTGCGGGTGCCAACGCCACGGCGCTGCATTTCGTCGTCGTCCCACAGGGTGCCATCCACCAGCAGGCAGTCGCTGCCGGCCATGATCTCCAGCAGCGGCCCATCGACCTTGCCCAGCCCCGGCGCATAGAACAGCTTGCCGCCCGTACGCAGGTCTTCGACGATCAAGCCGATGTTGTCGCCTGGGTGTGGGTCGAAGCGGTGCGGCGAGTAGGGCGGTGCCGCGCTACGCAATGGCAGCGGGTTGAACCGCAGGTTCGGGCAGGCCGGGATGGTGAAGCTCTGGTCGAGCTCGATGCGGTTCCAGTTCAGCCCCCCGTTCCAGTGGCTGAGCATGGTGAACAGCGGGAAGCCGGTGCTCAGGTCTTCGTGGACCATGTCGGTGCACCACACGGCGTGCGGGCAACCTTCGCGCAGGCTGAGCAAGCCGGTGGTGTGGTCGATCTGGCTGTCCATCAGGATGATTGCGCTGATCCCGCTATCGCGCAGTGCCCGGCCGGGCTGCATGGGTGCAAAACCCTGGAGCTGTGCACGGATGTCGGGAGAGGCATTGCACAGCACCCAGTTCACACCGTCATCGGAAATGGCGATGGATGACTGGGTCCGTGCCGTGGCCCGTAGGCTGCCATCGCGAAAACCCGCGCAGTTCACGCAGTTGCAGTTCCACTGCGGAAAACCACCGCCAGCGGCGGACCCTAGAATCTGGACAAACATGACCGCTCCACCCCATCAACGCTGAAAATAAAAACGCCCCGGACGGGCCGAGGCGTTGAACCGCATCTTCTCCCCGCAGGCAGAATCAACGGCTGGCGAAGTACATGGTGACTTCAAAGCCGATCCGCAGATCGGTGTAGGCAGGTTTGGACCAGGTCATAAAAACGCTCCTTCGGATTGGGCTCTATACATATAGTCCACCTCCGGCAGGAGGTGTTCGGATGCTTGTCGGGCCTATGTTACTGAAACGTTTCTGCAAATTGGAGATATCTGTCGAAGAAAGCCCGTTACAGCTCCGGTAATGATCCCGTTGCCAGATACCTACGGCCACCTTCTGCGCGCATCAACCGGCTTGCCGCGTCGAGTAGCGTTGCGTGATCCAGTCGCAATATGGCCTGTTGTAACTGCGGCAGGTAATCCGACGAATGGCCTGCCAGTTTGCCTTGCCACTGAAGTTCAAAGGCCTGGGCCAGTGGCATCGCACGCTCGTCGAGTTGTTCAGTCAGGACCTGTTGCTGATGGGCCAACACTTGATCATCAATCGCCGCTATGAGCTCAGGCAGTTGCTTGAGGAACAACTCCACCTGTTCAGCCAATGCTTTCGCCGACGCTTGCGGCGACTGTATCCCGAACTGCAATCCGGTCTGCCCGTTGATCTGTCTAATACCGCTGAATATGGCATAGCCCAATTGCAGCTCGACCCTCAGGCGTTGGTAGAAGGGCATCTGGCACAGGTGAGCCAGCATGCGCCATGCGGCTTCGTCGGCCAGTGCCTGGGTGGGCGCCGGGCAAAACAGCAGCAGCGCGTGCTCGTTGGCGGTGCCCGCTAGCTCGCTCCAAAGCCGTTGCCCGGCAATCGACTGTGGCGCTGTCGGCTCGCTGTCGGGAATCCCGGGGGCTCGGCTCAATGCGCGGGTGATTGCGGTTTGAGCCGTTGGCGAAAAGCCAGCCGCCAGTCCGTCCCAGCGCGCGCTGGCCCAGGTTCGGAGCAGGTCGTCCACCGTGCCAGGCGGCGATGCCGGTTGTGAGTCATGGCCCAGGCAGTGGGCGGGCAGCGCCTTGAGCATTTGCCGAATCGCGATTAGGGGAGTCGCGTTATCAATGCTGTGCCAGGCGTGGGCAGCGGGGTTGGCCAGGCAGTGCAGCGCCTGTTCGAAAATCGCGGGCATCGGCTCGTGCCAGCCGTTCAACCTCAGCCGCCATTGATTGCCCATTTCACTGAAGGACAGTTCGACACCGGCTTGCAGCGCGTCGTCGCGCAGGCTTTGCAGGCTGCGGTCGAGTACCGGCTGGAAGTTGGCTGGCGGCGTTGAATCGAGGCGCCAGCGCAGGGATATCGCCGCTTCGCCGCCGGTATCCGTCGGCGCAGGGCTGAACTGCATGGACGAACGCTCACGGCGGCCGCGTGTGCGGTCCTGGGCGAAGGTGCGCAAGCCCCGGTGAGCACTGGTCTGCCCCCGGATCAATCCGGCTGGCGCTGGTTCGTCGACGCTGCGCAGCCATGGATTGGCCGGAGGCAATTGCCAGGCGATCGTCGGGTGCTGCGCAGGCATTGGATTCATGTGTCGCAAGATCGCCTTCAAGGCCGCAACGCCTAAGTCCGACAGCTGTGGCTCCAGTTGCTCACTGTCCCGTCGGGCTAGCGCCAGGGCCTGGCTGGATTCAGCTTTTCGCCGTTGTACAAGGGCATATTCTTCGCGCAGTCCAGGCCAGTCGGCCTGTTGGCTGAAGTGATGCAGCCAGTCGTTGAACAACTCGGCTATTGCCGCAGGTTGCGCGTTGGGGCTGCTCAGTTTGAACTCGACATGCAGCAGGGCTTGCCCGGCAAAGTGGTACACCGGCACGGCCTTCAGGTGGTCGATTAATTGGCGATGGCGTAACTCGGCAAGCAAGCCGCCGGGCTTGGCGGCATTGAGCCAGGTGCAGAGGAAATCCAGTGCCTCACGGGATGCCGTGGGCAAGGCTTCGAACGCAAATACCAGGTTGAGTCGACGTTCGTCGATCTGTTGATAGCGGCCCGTTGGGCTGGCCATCAAGGCGGTCGGGAGGCTTTGCAGTTGTGCCTCACCGACGTTGAGGTCGGCGCTCAAGCGTTGGGCAATTCTGCGCAACTCATCCACAGGCTGTGGGCCGACCAGGCTCAAGGTCATTTGACCGGTCTGGTAGAAACGCTGATAGAAGGCACGCAGTGCCTGTTGGAACGCCGGTTGCTCTACGGCCAGGCTGTTGCGGTTGCCAGCATGGAAGTCGCGCAAGGGATGATCGGCTGAAAGCGCGTTGAGCAGCGCCTGTTGTTGCTGCGCCGCTGCGTCCAGGGACCAGGCGATGAACTCGGCCTCCAGCACTTCCCGTTCCCGCAATTGATCGTCGGGACTCAGGCGTGGATGGGCGAGCATGTCGCACAAGCGCTCCAGCCCTGCGGCGCAGACATGCACAGGCAGTTCGAAGAAGAAGTCGGTGGTGCGCTCACGGGTTTGTGCGTTCAGCTGGCCGCCATGCCGTTGTACGTAGGCCATCAGCCCGTCGTCCGCGGGAAACCGTTCAGTACCCAAAAACAGCAAATGTTCGAGAAAGTGCGCCAAGCCAGGCCAGGCCCGTGGGGCATCGTGGCTACCGGCGGCGACCCGCAAGACAGCCGCGCAGCGTTTCAAGCCGGGCGCATGACGAAGTGAAACCCGCAGGCCGTTGGCCAGGGTTTCGGTGTGAGGGTGAAGAGGGGTCGGCGCAGGCATGAGCACTTCCGCTACAAAGAAGCGCTCATGCTAGCGAAAACCTTGAGTCAGCGCTTGTTCAGCTCGCCGTAGAGCTCTGGCCGACGGTCGAGAAAGTAGCGATTGGCGGCGCGTGAATCGACCATCAACTGCCGGTCCAAGGTGCCAACGATCAGCGCTTCATCCAGCCCGGCCTGAGCGATACGGCCGCCATCCGGCGCGGCAATGCTGCTCTGGCCGCAGTAGTGGATCTGGTCTTCGCTGCCGCAGTAGTTGGCGTAGGCCACGTAACACTGGTTCTCGAAGGCCCGTGAACGTACGGTGACGTCGGCAATGAAGTCGTAGGGAATCATGTTCGCCGTCGGCACCAGTATCAGCTCGGCACCAGCCAGTGCCAGGCGTCGGGCGTTTTCCGGGAACTCCAGGTCGTAGCAGATCAAAAAGCCCAGCGTCCAGCCATTGAGCTCGACCAACGGAAACTCATCCGGTCCGACGCTGAACATCGAGTGGTCGAGTTCGCCGAACAGGTGGGTCTTGCGGTAGTTGGCAAGTCGCAGGCCCTGGCTGTCGATCAACTGCACCGCGTTGTAGATCTGCCCGTCCTCGGCGCGCTCCGGGTAGCCATAGGCAATGGCAATGCCATTGGCCCTGGCAACGTTGGCGATGTGTTGCGCCGATGCACCGTCTTGCGCCTCGGCCAATGCGCCGACTGCTTCCGCGCCGATGTTGTAGCCGGTCAGGTACATCTCCGGGAACACCAACAGCTCGGCATCCCCAGCCTCTGTTGCAAGTCGCTGCAGGCGTTTCAGATTGCCGGCAACGTCCAGTGGCAGCGGTGGGCATTGGTAAAGGGCTACACGCATCTCGGACTCCTCTTACTCGGGCAGGGCAATCGGCCCGATCTCATGGAACACGTCGCCCGGGCCCGGGTTTTCGGCGTGAGTCGTACCGCCAAAGTGATTCATGATGCCCCAGACCGCGTTGAGCGAGGTTTGTACAGCGCCTTCGACCCAGGCCGGCGTCCAGGACACATCATCCCCGGCGATAAATATCCCGCGCTGGTCCGCGGGCATGTCCTGCTGCATGAAGTGCGCATACATGCGCTGGTTGTAACGATAGTGGCCGGGCAGGGCGCCTTTGAATGCACCGAGGAAGTGCGGGTCGGCTTCCCAGGACACGGTAATCGGGTCGCCGATGATGCGGGCCGCGATGTCGACTTTCGGGTAGATCTTCTTCAGGGCATCGAGTGCCAGCTTCACACGTTTATCGATCGGTTGCGGCAGCATTTTCAGCGCATCGCTCATCCACGAGTATGACAGGCAAATCACCCCGGGCTTGTCGTCGCCGTTGTCGAAGAGGTAGGTGCCACGGGTCAGACGGTCGGTGAGGGTCATGCTCATCAGGTCGCGGCCGGTTTCCGGGTCTTTATCCTTCCAGAACGGGCGGTCGACCATGACGAAGGTTTTCGAGGACTGCATGTAGCGGGTGCGGTCCAGGGCCATCCACATCTTTTGCGAGAACAGTGACTCTTCGCATTCGATCTGGGTGGTCAGCAACCAGCTTTGGCAGGTGGTCAGCACCGCCGCGTATTCACGCGTGTCGCCCCAGTTGTCGGTGACGCTGAAGCGGCCATCGGCAGCGCGCGCGATCCGTTTGACCCCGGTGCGTGGCGCACCCTTGTGCAAGGAGCTCAGGCTGGTGCCTTGCGGCCAGTGAGCGCAACGCTCAGGGACATGGCGCCAGATGCCCAGTGGCACTTGTTCCACACCGCCCACTACCAGGTGCTGGTGGTCGTCGCAGTTGGTCATCACCACGCGGAAGATTTCCAGCATCGAGTTCGGGAAGTCCGAATCCCAGCCGCCGGTGCCGAAGCCGACCTGACCGAAGACTTCGCGGTGATGGAACGACAGCTTGGCGAAGGCTTTGGAGGTGGCGACGAAGTCGTAGAACGTGCGGTCGTCCCACAACGGCACGAGGGTGTTCCACAGCTCTTTGAGGCGTGGGACGTCGCGGTCGCGGATCGCCTGCTGGATCTCGCCAAAGCGGGAACCGTCTTCCAGCGCATCGGCCCAGGCGTCGGCGACTTCCTGGAACAGGGCAGGAAGATCGGCGAGCTTCTGTGCGTAGTGGGTCTGGCCTTCCAGGTCGATGACCGTACTGCCGGAGGCCGGGGTCAGGGGGTTGGGGAAGGGTTTGGTCTCAAGACCGAGTTTGTCGACATAGTGATAGAACGCGGTGGAGGACACCGGGAAACGCATGCCACCCAGCTCGGCGATGATCCCTTCGGCACCTTCGAAGGCTTGGGAGCGCAAACGGCCGCCCATTTTCGAGGCTTCGTAGACGACCGGTTTCAAGCCCAGCTTCATCAATTCATAAGCGGCCACCAGGCCTGCGATACCGGCACCGACAATGGCCACTTCCGTGCCGTGGTTGTGCGCTGGAATGCTACCCAGGCCGGCCGGGTGCTCGATCCAGTCGTCAAAGGCGAAAGGGAAGTCGGGACCGAAGATGGTGACTGGTTTTTTACCGTCTGCAGGATGGCGATTGTTCTTGTTCATGGCGGACCTTGCTGGCGACGTGCACACAAGTGCTGAGTATAGAAAAGACTGTCGCCATTCTAGGGAGCGTAGCGCACGTTAATAAGACGCAAAGTGTCGTCGTTTTGCATGTCTTCGAGTCAATCTGACGAGATAAGTGGTCAGACTGGCTGTCCGCGATCGATCTTGCTGCTGAGAATGATCGACGTGGTGGTCTTTTCCACACCATCGACGCTGCCAATCTGGTCAAGCAATTGATCGAGCTGTTCCGGTGAGTCAGTGCGCAGCCAGGCAACGTAATCGAACTCGCCACTCACCGCGCAGAGTTGCTGGACCTGCGCCATGCTACTGAGCCGGCGCAGCACTTCTTTGCCGGAGCGCGGTTGCACGGTGATCCCGACATAAGCCTGCAAGCCACCGTCGACCACACGCTGGCCCAGGCGTACGCCATAACCGGTGATCACCTTGGCCTTCTCCAGGCGTGCCAGCCTTGACGTCACGGTGGTGCGGGCGATGCCCAGTTGCCGAGCGAGCATGGCCACGCTTTCACGGGCATTGATCTGCAGGGCTGCAATCAGTTGGCGATCGATTTCATCGAGGGCGAGAGGGCGGGTGTCAGGCAAGGTGGTCTCCGGCGGCACACTTCAGTGGGCCGCATGTTACAGGCTGATGGGGGGATGCGAGTGCCCGCGGGCAGGGTGTGCAACGAGCGTCATGCCACACGCTTCACCCGAGAAGCGACCTCAATGCCTGAAGATCGATCCTGGGAATGACGCTCTCAGGAATCCTGGAGGTTTTGGACAGGTTGTAGACCGAGAAACGATCGCCCATGACTTTCTTCGACATCAACTTCAATGACGGCAGAATTCGGGTGTGGTAGTGCTCATCCAGCCTGCAAGGTGACAACACGGAATCGTTATTCTCATAGAAACGCCCCATGGCCGGGGTCAGATCAAACCCGACCAGGATAACCTTGCTGAAACCCAGGTGGTGGGCAAGTTGCAGGGCCAGGTACGCCACCGTGCGGGCATCGAAGACGCCGTCGCTCAGGTTCTTGCTGAAGCCGACGCTTCTGGCGCGATGACTCAGAAGCGAATGCTTGTGCACCAGGTTCTTGTTGCTTCTGAAGAAGTAATCGCGCCAGGTTTTCTTCGGGGCCCGTTTTAACGCAAAGAGCTTTCCTGTGGGCCGAGTCCCCGTTCGCCGCACATGTTCTGTCCATAAGGCGACGCGTTGGCTGATGTTCATCGCCAGGGAAAAGAGCTCGGGTTGCTGCTTGGGGAAACCCATGTCCGTACAAATGTAGAAGTACGGCTTGATGTTTGTGCCAATGAACAGCGAAATGGCACCGTTCATGGTGATCATCGGAACGTGGGCGAACTCTTCGACCGGAAAATCTTTGGCCGAACTCCCCGAGGCGATAATGAACACGGCACCGATTTCGCTGTTGCGGCACTCGTCGAGATCACTCGTATGACCCAACCTGGAGTCAACTAATGGGCGTTCCTGAGCTGCTTCCATGTCGGGTGTCCGATTGTTATGCCATTGATTATGCTTATATTTTTTATTGATCCATGAAGCATGACGCGACGGATGCCCGGCGAGGCGTCGCGTCTTGCGCTCAGTCGCTACCGGCGGCAATGGTCGAATCTAGCAAATCGCAATGAATGCAACCAACCCCAATCTGACCGAACGGTATTGTGGTCGCAAATCGAGGGAAAAGACTGAGGGGCTGGCGTGCTCGGATCTAACCTCAGATGCTCTCTGCGGCTAATATATCGCTCAACTCCGACAAGCTGATTTTAGGGAATACGCTGGTTGGGATTTTAGAAGTTGCAGACAGGTTGTAGACCTTGAAGCTTTCATTGACGACATGTTCCGACATCAGGCGCAGTGAAGGCAGTATTCGGCGCTGTAAAGCAGCGTCCAGGTTGCAGGGCGAGACAGCCTGTTCATTTTTTTCATAGAAGCGGCCGGCGCTGGGGTTTAAATCAATCCCGACCAAAAATACTTTGCTAAAACCTAAGTGGTAAGCAAGTTGCATGGCAATGTATGCAACTGTTCGTGCGTCAAAGTAGCCCGTACTCAAGTCTTTGCTGAATCCAATTGAACGCTGGCTTCCGAATTGAAATCTACTGTTTCGGACGTGAGATCTTTCCGGGTTTAAAAGAGAGCGGAGCAGCGAAGATGTCGGCGCTTTGGAAAGTCTGAATACGTTCTTTCTAAGTATATTGGCGCGAGATAATGAACCCGCCAATACAATGTTTTCGCTATGCTCCAGTGCCTGTGCGTATAGTAAAGGTTGCTCTACTGGAAAACTGACATCAGAACAGATATAGAAAGAAGGCTGCAGCCCTTTTTCTACAAGCAATGAGACTGCACCATTCATGGTGATGGTAGGGTATTCCGAAAAACGTTCAATCGGGAAGTCACGTGCCGAACTTCCGGAGGCTACAATAAAAACGGGTCCTTTTCTTGAGCCCTTCGCTAGGTCAAACGTCATTGGCTTTTTCACCTTGTCCGCAGAATTTTGCATGTCTCAATTCAGGTGTGATTTTCAATCGCAGGCACTTGTCATTCATGATGATGTTTCGGAAACATTTTATCATACTCCATTTGAAAGCTGCGTGCGTTACCTAGGTTCGGCCAAGAATGCCCTACCGCCGGGGGAAAACCTTCCTGCCGTCTAATCTGTAGTTGGCACGTCGATGGTGACTGACGAATACGGGCGAGGCGGGTCTTGTGCCTGCGAGGTGTTCGTTAAAGTCAAGCGGCTAGTCTCCATGGAACTTGGATTTTTTACAGTTTTACGTGGTGCTGGAGCTTGCTGTATTTTCGTTTTGAAATATTGTAACTGGTAAGAAAATAAATCCAGTTCGTTGGTTTCATGAGGCGGGGTAGAAGTGTGGTATCTATAGCGTCGCCCGAATGAAAGGCTCATTGTGTCACTGTCATTATGTCGATTTCTGGGTATTTTTAGTTTCGGTGTGGAAGCGCTGATGAGGGGATGTTGGAGTCATCAGTCATGAGGCAGGTTGATTGTGCGGGTGAAACGGTAAGATTAGAGAATTTACCTGTCATCGGCGAGTTAGTTGTAAGTGAAGTTTCAGTCAGGTTGAACGGCAAGTTTGAAACTTTCCAGCATGGCACAGTGAATGGGGGCTGCAAGAAGCCGCAACTCCGATAATTCATGTGATGACTGTTTTACTTTTTCGGATGTGGCATCGTTTTTTAAGGGTTTTGGCGCATGAGAAAGTTTGTTGAGTTTCTGAAGGCTAGTAAGTTGTATCGATTTCTAGTTGATGAGGATGAGTATCAGCCTACTCGCGAGGAATTGCGTGAGCTTCGTTACGGAAAAGCGGATAAAGGAAGTAGCGATATGTTGTCACGTGATCTTGAGAAAAACAAAGACATGGAAGGCTGATTGTTAAGCCAGTGATGGGGCTCATGGGTAACGAAATCGAGAATGTCCATGGTGTGGTTGGTCGTATGGCAACGCCCATCGGTGTGCTGGGTGCATCACCTGCATTTGGGTCTGCCAATGATGGCAATCACCAGCCGTCGCCTTTGATTTTTGTGCGCTCCGACTGTTTCGCCAGCGGCTCGGTCCTGTTGGCATAGGAGCGTCAACACGCTGATGTTCAGAAACCCGGGGGCTGAAGTGGGCACCGGCAGCGGGTTACATGACGACCGTCGGCCGTACCCATGCAGCGACGGGCTGGCGCCAGTTCATGCTGGGCCAAGACTTAACGTCGTGTCCGGGATGGGTTATCTGCTAAAGAATGCTTCGCATAACGAGTGCGCCCCTGGCTGGAGGGGGCATACATTTTCACGCAGAAAATTTGAGCCGGAAACGCGAAAGCCGCGCAATGCGCGGCTTTCGGATTTGGTGGGCCCACACGGACTTGAACCGTGGACCAAAGGATTATGAGTCCTCTGCTCTAACCAACTGAGCTATAGGCCCTCAGTAGGTCGCGGATTATAGCGACGGTTTCTCGGCTGTGCTATCCGAAAAGTCTGAAACTGCGATACGAAGAAAGGTTGCGGCAAATTCATCGGGTGGCAGCGGCAGGCTGACGATGTAGCCCTGGATCTGCTCGCAACCTTCGGCCGTCAGGAATTGCTGCTGCGCCTGGGTTTCGACGCCTTCGGCAATGATGGTCAACTGCATGCTTCGGCCAAGGGCGATGATTGCCCGGACGATGGCGACGTCATGGGGGTCGTCCGGTAGGCCTCGGACAAAGGACTGGTCGATTTTCAGGAAATCCAGAGGCAGGCGTTTGAGGTAGCTCAGTGAGGAGTAGCCGGTGCCGAAGTCATCGATCGCCAGTTGTACACCCAGCTGCTTGAGCTGATGCAGGACTTCCAGGGCTTCTTCGGCCTGGCTCATGATGAAGCTTTCAGTAATTTCCAGCTGCAGCAAGCCGGGCTTCAGGTGGTTGTCCTTGAGCAGTTGTTCGATGCGACCCAGCAGGTTGGGTTGGCGCAATTGCGCACCGGCTAGATTGACCGACAGCGAGCCGAGGCTTTCATAGCACGCATTCCATTCCTTCAGCTGCAGGCAGGCCTGCTCGAGTACCCAGTCACCGATCTGCATGATCATGCCGTTTTCTTCGGCCAGCGGGATGAAGTGCTCGGGGGGCACGTCGCCGAAGTTGGGGTGGTGCCAGCGAATCAGTGCTTCAGCCCCTACCAGGCGTGTGTGGTTGAGGCTGATTTTTGGTTGATAGCACAGGGTCAGTTCATTGCGTTCGATGGCGCGACGCAGTTCATGCTCCAGCGCGACTCGCTCGCTGGCCTGCGCGGTGAGATCGCGGGTATAGCTTTCGACCCGGTTACGGCCTTTGGCCTTAGAGCGGTACATTGCGGCATCGGCGTTCTTGACCAGGGTGGCCACGTCGCTGCCGTCCCTGGGGTAGAGGCTGGTGCCGATGCTGGCACTGATGAAGAACTCGTGCTCACCCGCCTGGAACGGCGCGGCGAAGCAGTTCAACAGCTTGTTGGCGATATGGTCGGCGTCACTGGCTTGCTGCAGGCCGGGCAACAGGATGATGAATTCGTCACCGCCCAGGCGCGCGACGGTATCGATGTCCCGCAGTTGCTCCTTGAGGCGCACGGCGATGCCTTTGAGCAGCAGGTCGCCGACGGGGTGGCCAAGGCTGTCGTTGATGTGTTTGAAACGGTCCAGGTCCAGGAATAGCACGGCACCCTGGCCGCCCCGTTCTTGCTGGCCGTTGAGGGCCGTGAGCAGCCGGCTCTCGAACAGCGTACGGTTCGGAAGGCCGGTGAGCGGGTCGTGGTGGGCCTGGTAATCGAGTTTCGCCTGGGCGTGCTTGAGGCTCGAGATGTCGGCAAATACCGCCACAAAGTGGGTGATGAAGCGGTCCTTGTTGCGCACGGCGCTGATGGTCAGCCAGCTGGGGTACAGCTCGCCATTCTTGCGCCGATTGGAAATCTCGCCTTGCCAATGCCCTTCTGCGGTCAGTTGATGCCACATGGCCGCGTAGAAGGCGCTGTCGTGCAGACCTGAGGCGAGTAGCCGGGGGGTATGACCCAGTGCCTCGGTCTCGCTGTAGCCGGTGATCTCGGTAAAGGCGCGGTTGACGGCGCTGATGTGCTGTTGTGTGTCGGTGATCAGAACACCTTCTGCCGTGCTCTCGAATACCGTGGCGGCCTGTTGCAGCTTTTCCTGCATCAGGTGTCGTTCGGTGATGTCACGCGCGATGGTCAGCATGCATTCCTCGTTGCCGATCGGCAGCGGCCGGCTCGACATCTCACAGAGGCGGATCTGCCCATCGTTGCGCCGGATATGGCAACTGAAGTCACGGACAAAGCCATCGCGCTTGAGCAGGTCGAGCATTTTCCTGCGTTCGTTCAGGTTGACCCAGATCCCGAGATCGAGGGTCGAGCGATCCAGTGACATCGCGCTGTTGAAGCCGGTAATGCGGCTGAATCCTTCGTTGACCTCAATCAGCAGCCCGTCGCTGAGCCGCGACAGCAGCAGACCGTCGGGGGAGGCATGGAAGGCTTTGGCGAACTTTTCTTCAGAGGTTTGCAGTTGCTGTTGGGTTTCCTTGAGCTGGCTGATGTCGCGTACCACCACGACCAGCGCCGGCGTGGTATCGAGTTCAAAGGGTTCGGCGGAGATCAGGCCGGTGAACACTTGGCCATTGCTGCGGCGAAAAGGCATTTCCAGGTTGCGAATGCTGCCCGCCTGCAAGCGTTTCAACAGCCCTGGGCCTACGCCAGCGATGCCCCATATGTTCAACTCGGTGGCGGTTCGGCCGATGACTTCGGCGGCGCTTAGACCAATCTGCTCCTCGAACGCTTCGTTGACCTCGAGCAGGCAGCCATCCACCAGGCGCGCGATCACCAGGATGTCCGGGCATTGCTGGAATACCGAGGCGAATTTCTGCTCGGAGAGGCGCAAGGCTTCCTCGGTGCGTTTGGCTTCGCTGATGTCGATCATCAGCCCGCGCATCACCGGTTCATGGCCGTGCTCGATCAGGCTGACGATGTCTCGCACCCAGAGGCAGCGGCCGTCTGCGGTGATGACTCGGTAGTCCAGGCTGTGATCGCGTCCGGCGAGGAGTTCGTGGTCGCAAAAATTTTGGGCGCGGGTGAGGTCGGCAGGGTGGATGATGTTGCGCCAAAAGCCCGGAATCAGCCAGTGGGAGAGGGGGTAGCCGAGCAGGTCTTCGGCATGTGGCGAGACGTAGCTGTAAGTGAAATCGCTGATGCGCGCTTCCCAGGCAATGGCCGAAAGGCTCTCCACCAGCCCGCGGTAATGATATTCGCTGGAGCGCAATTCCTGCTCCAGATTGACCCGGCGTGCGATTTCCGAACTCAAACGCCGATTGATGCGAATCACCGCGGCCAGGACGATGACCAGCAGCAGTATGCCGGGCAGGCCGTATTTCAATAGATCGACCCAGAAGGTCCGGTGATCGAGGACGTTGCCTACCCAATGTTCCTGGATGGAGCTGATTTCGCCCGGGGTCATGTCGGCCAGCACTTTATCCAGTATGCCGACCAATACGGTGTTGTTGCGAGGTACCGCCATCGCCAGTTGGTAGCGATAGGGTGTTTCGCCGCTGACGTAGAGGCCTTCAAGCTTGAGTTGGCGAAGGCTCCAGACACTTGAGGCCAGATCGCCCACGACCGCATCCACCCCATCGGTGGCCAAGGCCTGCAAGGCTGAACTGACGTTGGGCATGGGCACCAGATTGAGGTCGGGGTGGTGCGTACGCAGCAGCTCATGGGGGGCGTAGTTTTCCACCACGGCGATCTTCAAGCCGTACAGGTCATCAAGGTTGCGCGGTTGCGCACTGCCCACATGGGCCAGGATGACGATGGGAAAGTCCAGGTAGGGCCGCGTGAACGAGAGATAGGTCTGGCGCTCGGGGGTCGACATGATGCCGGGCAGGAGGTCCAGCTTGCCGCGTTTGACCTGGTCCAGTACTTCGGTCCAACTGACGGGTTCGACGGGGGTGACCTTGATTGCCAGGCGATTGCGTATGACGTTGATGTAATCGGCCGCCAGCCCCTGGTAATGGCCCTGTTCATCGCGGTACTCAAAGGGTGGCCAGGAGGCATCTACCCCCAGGCGCAATTCAGGGTGAGCCGCAAGCCAGCGACGTTCTTCGTCTGTAAGAGACAGCGCGCCAGCCGTTGCGGTCCAGGTTATCAGCGACAGTAAAAGTACGGCCGGGATTCTGGGCATAACGGTCTCGTTATGGCTCGGGGGGATGATTCGAGTGTAGACGCGCTGGCGGGGGGAGGTGGGGTGCGGGGAGGATTAAATCTGTAGAAAGCAAAACCCCCGGCAGGGCCGGGGGTCTTGGGGTTACTCGTCGAGGAAGGAGCGCAGATGCTCGCTTCTCGTCGGGTGGCGCAGCTTGCGCAGCGCCTTGGCTTCGATCTGGCGGATCCGTTCACGGGTAACGTCGAACTGCTTACCGACTTCCTCAAGGGTGTGGTCGGTATTCATGTCGATACCGAAGCGCATGCGCAGGACCTTGGCTTCACGGGCAGTGAGGCCGGAGAGTACTTCGCGAGTGGCTTCTTTAAGGCTCTCAACGGTAGCGACATCGATTGGCGACTGCATGGTCGAGTCTTCGATGAAGTCACCCAGATGGGAGTCTTCGTCATCACCGATCGGGGTTTCCATGGAGATCGGCTCTTTAGCGATCTTCAATACCTTGCGGATCTTGTCCTCAGGCATTTCCATGCGTTCGCCCAGCTCTTCCGGGGTCGGTTCGCGACCCATTTCCTGCAACATCTGCCGGGAAATACGGTTGAGCTTGTTGATCGTCTCGATCATGTGCACCGGGATACGGATGGTGCGGGCCTGGTCGGCGATCGAGCGAGTGATCGCCTGACGGATCCACCAGGTGGCATAAGTCGAGAACTTGTAGCCGCGACGGTATTCGAACTTGTCTACCGCTTTCATCAAGCCGATGTTGCCTTCCTGGATCAGATCGAGGAATTGCAGGCCACGGTTGGTGTACTTCTTGGCGATCGAGATCACCAGACGCAGGTTGGCTTCAACCATCTCTTTCTTCGCGCGGCGGGCCTTGGCCTCACCGATCGACATGCGACGGTTGATGTCCTTGATTTCAGCGATGGTCAAACCGGTTTCGGTTTCCAGCGCGGTCAGCTTCTGCTGGCAACGGACGATGTCCGGCTGCAGACGGCCAATGGCTTCAGCGTATTTGCTTTTGCCTTTGGCCAGGGCATCACTCCAGCTTTCGTCGACTTCGTTGCCCGGGAACTGGCGCAGGAAGTCTGCACGCGGCATGCGTGCATCACGAACGCAGAGCTGCATGATTGCGCGCTCTTGCTGACGCAGGCGATCCAGGGCACTGCGAACACGCTCGACCAGGCCTTCGAATTGCTTCGGTACCAGTTTGATCGGCATGAACAGCTCGGCCAGGGCCAACAACTCGGCAATCGCTGCCTTGTTGTTGCGACCGTGCTTTTTCAGCGCCTTGCGGGTGATTTCCATCTGGTCGGCCACAGCGCCAAAACGCTGGGCTGCGATGACCGGATCCGGACCGCTTTCGGCTTCTTCTTCGTCGTCACTGGCTTCAGCGTCGTCCTCTTCGGCGTCGTCGTCCGCTTTCGCGGCCTTGGCGTCGACAGGCGGTGGCACTTCTGCAGCAGGCGGCGCAATGCCGTCGTCCGGGTCGATATAACCGCTCAGGACGTCGGACAGGCGGCCACCTTCGGTGGTGACGCGAGTGTATTCGGAGAGAATGTGGTCAACCGTGCCAGGGAAGTGCGCAATTGCGCCCATCACTTCACGGATGCCCTCTTCAATACGCTTGGCGATTTCGATTTCGCCTTCACGTGTGAGGAGCTCTACCGTACCCATTTCACGCATGTACATGCGCACAGGGTCGGTGGTGCGACCGATGTCGGTCTCGACCGCTGCCAACGCAGCCGCTGCTTCTTCCGCAGCGGCCTCGTCGGTATCGGCGTCGGCCAGCATAAGGGCGTCCGCATCCGGAGCACTCTCGTGTACGGGAATCCCCATGTCATTAATCATGCGGATGATGTCTTCCACCTGTTCCGGATCTGAAATATCCTCCGGCAGGTGGTCGTTGACCTCTGCGTAAGTCAGATACTTCTGCTCACGACCCAGTTTGATCAACTCGATGATACGAGACTGCTGTTGCGCTTTTCCGGACATAACACCCTATCCACTGAAGGTCTTGGCGGGCAAAAAACAAGCCGAGGATTATACCTGAGCTATGACCTCACGCGCCAGTTGAGGTCGGGCTTGATGCGGAAACATTGCGACTTAAAAGGTCGCGCAGTTGATTTTTCTCGTCGCTACTCAGTTCGCCTTGACGTGCTTTCCTGAGTAGTTGTTCCAGATTTCGCTCGCGTTGGCGGGCTGACAAGCTAGTTATGGTGTCGAAAAACTGTTGTTCAAGGTTATCTCCCTCAATCAGCCATTCCTTTTCTGCCAATGCCTTGAGCAAGCGACCCTGTTCGGTTCCATGCCAGCGTGCAATCAACTGAAATGAGTTTAGCTTGGGATTCTTCTGTACGGCTTCCAGTAGTGCTACCAGCAATTGAGTGTTGGAGTGATCCTCGGCAGCGAAGTGCCCGGCGTCCTCGACTTTTTTAGCCAGTTGCGGGTGATGCAGTAGCGTACGCAAGGCTGCCAGTGTAGGTGGCTCTACGGCTGCCGGCACTCGTGGTGCCCGTGGTTGGTCGCGATCGCCGCCGCGCTTGCCGTTCTTGTCCCAGGGTTTCTTGTCCCATTTCTTGCCGCCGGCGCCGGTTTTCTTGGGCGTCCACTCTTGCTGCGGCGCATACATGTCTTGCGCTTGCGGCTGGTGGTAGTCGCTGTAGTCCGGCATGGCGTCGTAATTGATGCCCGGGTCATAGGCCGGCGGCGCATCCTGCGGGGCGTTGTGTACCAGTTGGCTCACGGTTTCGTTGGTGAGGCCGGTAATTTCAGTCAGGCGCTGGCGCATCAGTGTGCGCAGGTTGGCGCCAGGTACTTTGTCGATCAGCGGTGCGGCGAGGGTGGCCATGTGGGCCTTGCCTTCGAGCGAGCGCGGGTCGGCTTCCTCGGTCAGTTGCTGGAAGAAGTAATCGGCCAGGGGCTGGGCGTGCTGATTGATGCGCGCGCGGAAGGCATCGGTGCCTTCGGAGCGGACCAGGGTGTCCGGGTCCTCACCTTCGGGCAGAAACAGAAAGCGCGCGCGCCGGCCGTCCTGCAGGCTCGACAGCGTTGCTTCGAGTGCGCGCCATGCGGCGTTGCGGCCGGCCTGGTCGCCATCGAAGCAGAACAGCACGCTGGGCACGACGCGGAACAGTCGCTTGAGGTGTTCTTCGCTGGTTGCGGTGCCCAGTGTGGCAACGGCATTGCGCAGGCCTTGCTGGGCCAGGGCGATAACGTCCATGTAACCCTCGACGACGATGATTTCGTCGAGGTTGCGGTTGGTCTTGCGGGCTTCATACAGGCCATAGAGTTCCTGGCCTTTATGAAATACCGGGGTTTCCGGTGAATTCAGGTACTTCGGTTTGTCGTCGCCCAGTACCCGGCCGCCAAAGGCGATGATGCGCCCGCGGCTGTCGCGGATCGGGAACATGACGCGATCACGGAAGCGGTCGTAGCGCTTGCCGGTTTCGGCGTTTTCGATCAGCAGGCCAGCATCGATCATGGCTTTTTGTTGCAATGTATCGCTGCTCAGGTGCTTGAACAGATTGTCCCAGCCCGGAGGGGCGAAGCCGAGGCCGAAATCGCGAGCGATTTCGCCGGTCAGGCCGCGCCCTTTCAGGTAGTCGACAGCCGCTTTGCGCGCCGGGTGGCTTTTCAGGGCCTGGCGGTAAAAGTCGGCGGCGGCGGTCAGTAGCGGGTAGAGCGGCGAGTCGGTCGGTTGTCGCGGCTTGTGCGGACGACCGCTTTCTTCGCGAGGTATTTCCATGCCAGCGGCTTTGGCCAGTTCTTCGACGGCCTGGGGGAAATCCAGGTTGTCGTGGTCCATGATGAAGCCGAGGGCATTGCCGCCAGCGCCGCAGCCAAAGCAGTAGTAGAACTGTTTGTCCGGGCTGACGCTGAAGGAGGGGGTTTTTTCCTTGTGGAACGGGCAGCAGGCGGTGTAGTTCTTGCCGGCTTTTTTCATTTGCAGGCGAGAGCTGACCACGTCGACGATGTCGGTGCGGTTCAGAAGGTCGTCAATAAAGCTCTGGGGAATTAGCCCGGCCATGGCGTTCTCGTCATCACTGCGTCTGAATGATTGGCCCACGCGAAGGGCGAACGGTGCCGGGTCATGGTTTTGAGGCGCGGCGGATGTGCGGCTCGACCAGGTATCGTCTGCGTATTCGCTGTCGGGGAGTGTATCTGCCGAAAATCCACTGAGGTTAGTACCAATCAGTATTCGACTGTTCGAAAGTGTTGCGCTGAATCCGGCGGTGCCCGGTGACAGGCCTCGGATAGCTCAAAATCAGGCACGCAAGAGGGTGCCTTGGGCTGATCGTCGATAGAATCAGTAGGGTGTGCTCGTCAGTAGCCTTGGAAGGCTCGTCAGAAGAGACGTGCACTGCTGGCAAAAGAGCCAGGTCTGACGTGTGAAGCAGATTTGTCTCGGTCGCGTCTGCGGCTTCGACGGTGAAGCATCAAGCGATATCCGCAAATGCCATAAGCCCGGCTGAGGGCCGGGCTTGGCAGAAGCTTGCTACGGTCGTCTGCGTATTAGTACAGACGAACGGCGCGGCGCTGCTCGCGCTGAACTTTCTTAGCGTGACGCTTAACAGCAGCTGCTGCTTTGCGCTTACGCTCAGAAGTTGGCTTCTCGTAAAATTCGCGGCTACGAACTTCAGCCAGTACACCGGCTTTTTCGCAGGAGCGCTTGAAACGACGCAGAGCTACGTCGAAGGGTTCGTTCTCTTTAACTTTGACGGCTGGCATCCAGAGCTACCTTCATTCATTACCGGGGTCAACATCCTCGCGGCAAAAGAGCACTTGAAGACGTCGGTTTTTAAGGGTTGCGGATGTTAACCCCTCAACGCTCGGAATGCAAAGCCTCTGATCGAAAAGCGCTGGTCGGGGCATCCCGCGGCGACTATTATGCGCGCCTTCGAATTCAGCCTAAACAAGGCGCAAACCCATGCTAGTACTGGGATTAGAAACCTCCTGCGATGAAACCGGCGTCGCACTTTACGACAGTGAAAAAGGCCTGCTGGCCGATGCGCTGTTCAGTCAGATCGATCTGCATCGCGCCTATGGTGGCGTGGTGCCGGAGCTGGCATCACGGGATCACGTCAAGCGCATGCTGCCCTTGATTCGTCAGGTGTTGGCCGAAGCGGACTGCGTGCCGACCGAGATCGATGCCATCGCCTACACCGCGGGTCCCGGCCTGGTCGGTGCCTTGCTGGTGGGGGCTTCCTGCGCCCAGGCGCTGGCGTTTGCCTGGGGTATCCCGGCCTTGGGCGTGCACCACATGGAAGGGCATTTGCTGGCGCCGATGCTGGAGCCGCAACCGCCCGAGTTCCCGTTCGTCGCTTTGTTGGTGTCGGGTGGGCATACGCAGTTGGTTCGGGTCGATGGTATCGGTCAATACGAGTTGCTGGGGGAGACCCTGGATGATGCCGCCGGCGAAGCCTTCGACAAGACGGCGAAGATGATGGGGCTCAATTATCCGGGTGGTCCGGAAATCGCGCGCCTGGCCGTACAAGGCGTTGTCGGGCGTTTCGTCTTTCCGCGCCCGATGTGTGATCGGCCGGGTCTGGATTTCAGTTTCAGCGGCTTGAAAACCTTTGCCTTGAACACCTGGCAGCAGTGCGTCAGCGCCGGGGACGACAGCGAGCAAGCCCGCTGCGACATCTCGCTGGCCTTCCAGCAGGCGGTGGTGGAGACTCTGACCATCAAGTGCAAGCGCGCCCTGAAACAGGCGGGTCTCAAGCGCCTGGTGATTGCGGGTGGCGTGAGTGCCAACAAGGCCTTGCGTGCTTCCCTGGAAAAAATGCTGGGCGACATGAAGGGCGACGTTTACTACGCACGCCCGGAGTTCTGCACCGATAACGGCGCGATGATCGCATTTGCCGGTTGCCAGCGATTGCAGGCTGGCCAGCACGAAAGCCTGGCGATCAGTGTTCAGGCCCGCTGGCCGATGGAGCAGCTGTCACCGTTGTAACGGACCGTCGCACGTGAGCGATATTCACCCGCGGTCGTTAGAAATGCCGTTCGCGCCCGGCAAACAGGTCGCGTAGATTGCCGCGATGGCGCCAGACGATCAGCGCCGTCAATGCGCTCATGGGCAGTAACGCTGCCGGTTCCTGCCAGGCCAGTAGTGGCAGGGTCAGGGGCGTGGCGATGAGGGCGGCCAGCGAGCTGGTGCGGGTGAGGTAGAAGGTCAGGAGCCAGGCGCCAATGGCCAGGAGTGCCGCTGGCGGGTATAGCCCCAGCAGCATGCCGGCGGCCGTTGCAACGCCTTTGCCGCCGCGAAAGCAGAAGTACAGCGGAAACAGGTGGCCGATGACGGCGCAGACGCCAATCCAACCCTGTTGTTGAATCGAAAGGCCTGCCACCCCGGCAATCAGTACGGGCAGCAAGCCTTTGCAAAGATCGCCCAGCAAGGTGAGGGCGGCGAGTTTTTTGCCCGCCAGGCGTAACATGTTGGTGGCGCCGGCATTACCCGATCCACTCATTCGCGGATCGGGGTTACCGGTCAGGCGGCTGAGCAAAATGGCGAAGGACAGAGAGCCAAGCAGGTAGGCGAGGATCGCCAGTAACCAAAACATGCTAACTATTCCGGGCGAGGACGCCCTGATTCTAACGGCGCATTGCGCCCTTGTCGTGCTGCGGAGAAAAGTGCTTGGACAGAGTGTTTATCGAGGGCCTGGAAGTCGACACGGTGATTGGTGCCTACGACTGGGAGCGCGGCATCCGCCAGTGCCTGCGTCTTGACCTGAGCTTTGCCTGGGACAACCGTCCGGCAGCGGCGGGTGATGACCTGACCCTGGCGCTCGACTATGCCAGTGTCACATCGCGTATCCAGGCGTTCGCCGAGCAGTCCAGCTACCAACTGGTGGAGACCTTTGCCGAGCGTTTGGCGGAAGTCTTGATGGGCGAGTTCAAGATCACCTGGATGCGTCTCAAGCTGACCAAGCCAGGCGCCATCCCGGCTGCAACGGGCGTAGGCGTGGAGATCGAGCGCGGATGTCGCTAACTCAGGTATTTCTCGGGCTCGGCAGTAATGTCGAGCGCGAAGCTCATCTGCGGGCTGGGTTGGAAGCGCTGTCGGGCTTCCTGGTGGATATCCGCTGCTCGGCGGTGTTCGAAAGCCAGCCGGTCGGGATCAAGAGCGGACCGTTCTTCAATTTCGTGGTGTCTGCGTTCACCGATCTGCCCTTGATGGAGCTGGATCGGCGATTGAAGTTCATCGAGGCCGACAATGGTCGGTACGCCCCGGATCGCAAGGGCTTGCCGCTGGATATCGACGTGCTGCTGTATGGCGATCTGGTGGGTAATTTCGATGGGTTGGTCCTGCCGCGAGCGGAAATACTGAAAAATGCCTTTGTGTTATGGCCGCTGTCGCTGATTGCGCCGGACAGGGTGCATCCGGGTGTCGGCAAAAGCTTCGCGACCTTGTGGGGTGAAGCGCAGATTGACCAGGTGTTGGCGCCGGTGGCGTTTGCGTGGCGTGGCGAGCAGTTGACGCCTTTGAATTTGCTGTGACCTGACTGACGCTATCGCGGGCAAGCCCGCTCCCACAAGGTGTGCGCCGTACCTGTGGGAGCGGGCTTGCCCGCGATGTTTTCAGGCAAGCGCCTCCTTGTAGGCCTTCAACGCCTTGAGCCGCTCGCGCTTGATGGCCTCGCCCAGCTCCGGGCCCTTGAACCCCTGTTCCAGCAAGGGTTGGACCGCCACGCCGCGTGCGGCCGTGGCTGCACCTCGCAAGTAATCGGCTTGTGGATAACTTCTCTGCTCAAGACCTTTTCGGCCTCGTGCGTCCATTTCGCAGGCCGCAATGAACTCCTCGAATCGATGCGGCCGTCGATACACATCAAAGCTTTGCAGCAACTCCAGCAACGTCGAGGCTTTCAGCTCCAGGGCGCGATGGCCGTGGGTGTGGTATTCCCCCACCAGCAGCGCCAGTTCCTGGCAGTCGCGCGGGGCCTTGAAGCGTTCGTTGACGGCCTTGATCAGTTTCAGTCCCTTGTGTTCATGGGCGATGTGCCTGGGCCATTCGCTCTCGGGTGTCAGGCCTTTGCCAAGGTCATGCAGTAAACAGGCCCAGCGCACGGTCAGCGGCTGTTTGTGTGCGGCGGCCTGTTCCAGAACGCTCAGGGTATGGAGGCCGCTGTCGATTTCCGGGTGATGGGCTTCAGGCTGCGGCACGCCGAACAGCGCATCGACCTCGGGCATCAGCACCTTCAGTGCGTCGCAGTCCCTGAGTACCTGGATGAATACCTGAGGCTGGTTTTCCATCAGGGCGCGGGATATTTCTTTCCAACTGCGTTCGGCAGTCAGTGCCTCAAGTTCGCCTGATTCGCTGAGTTGGCGCATCAGTTCGAGGGTTTCGGGTGCGACCGTGAAACCGAGCCCGGCGTAGCGGGCGGCGAAACGGGCAACGCGCAGGACTCGCAAGGGATCTTCGGCGAATGCGGGGGAAACATGGCGAAGTATGCGTGCCTCGAGATCGCGCTGGCCATGATAGGGGTCGGTCAGTTGGCCCTGGTCGTCTTCGGCCATGGCATTGATCGTCAGGTCGCGGCGAATCAGGTCTTCTTCCAGGGTGACTTCGGGGCTGGCGTGAAAGGTGAAGCCGCCGTAACCGCGCCCGCTTTTGCGCTCGGTGCGGGCGAGGGCATATTCCTCGCCACTTTCAGGGTGCAGGAAGACCGGGAAATCGGCTCCGACCGGGCGAAAGCCCTTGGCGAGCATCTCTTCAGTGCTGGCACCGACCACAACCCAGTCAATGTCGGTGACAGGCTTGCCGAGCAGGCGATCCCTGACCGCGCCGCCGACTTTATAAATCTGCATAAAAAACCTCCGTTAGCTCGACAGGATAACCCTTGTGTCGAACTTCCGGAGGTTCTGGAAGGTTCAAAGGTGAATGACGGCCAGGTCGAGGCGACCGTAATCGCCCTCGCTGTGCTCGCCCCTGGGGGGCACGTGGTGGGTTTTCATCACCTGGTCGCCCTGCAGGGTCTCCAGGTGGATATCGAAGCCCCAGAGGCGGTGCAGGTGCTTTAGGACCTCGTCTGTGGAGTCTCCCAGTGGTTTGCGGTCGTGTTGTTGATGGCGCAGGGTCAGCGAGCGATCGCCGCGGCGGTCGATGCTGTAGATCTGTATGTTGGGTTCGCGGTTGCCCAGGTTGTATTGGGCTGCCAGCGTTTCACGAATGGTGCGGTAGCCTTCCTCGTCATGGATGGCGGGTACCAGAAGATCGTCCTTTTGATCGTCATCGAGAATGCTGAACAGTTTGAGGTCGCGGATCACCTTCGGTGACAGGTACTGCAGGATGAAACTCTCATCCTTGAAGCTGCTCATGGCGAACTTGATGGTTGACAGCCAGTCGGTCCCGGCGATTTCCGGGAACCAGCGGTAGTCTTCTTCCGTCGGCTCCTCGCACATGCGGCGGATGTCGCGGTACATGGAGAAGCCCAGGGTGTAGGGGTTGATCCCACTGTAATACGGGCTATCGAACCCGGGCTGGAAGACCACGCTGGTGTGCGAGGCCAGGAACTCCATCATGAAGCCGTCGGTCACTAGGCCTTCGTCGTACAGGTCGTTCATCAGGGTGTAGTGCCAGAACGTTGCCCAGCCCTCGTTCATGACCTGGGTCTGGCGCTGTGGATAAAAGTACTGTGCGATCTTGCGCACGATCCGCACGATCTCCCGCTGCCATGGCTCCAGCAGCGGGGCGTGTTTTTCGATGAAATAGAGGATGTTCTCCTGCGGTTCGGCCGGAAAGCGTGCGTTGTCTTTCTCGCTGTACTTGCCGGCGCCTTTGGGAATGGTTCGCCACAGGTCGTTGATCTGCTTTTGCAGGTGCTCTTCGCGGTCCTTTTGCCGGCGTCGCTCTTCTTCGGCTGAGATCGGGTAAGGGCGCTTGTAGCGGTCGACGCCGTAGTTCATCAGGGCGTGGCAGGAGTCCAGCAGGTCCTCCACGGCGTCGATGCCGTGGCGCTCCTCGCACTGCATGATGTACTGCTTGGCGAAAACCAGGTAATCGATGATCGAACTGGCATCGGTCCAGGTGCGGAACAGGTAGTTGCCTTTGAAAAAGCTGTTATGGCCATAGCAGGCATGGGCCACCACCAGCGCTTGCATGCAGATGGTGTTTTCTTCCATCAGGTAGGCAATGCACGGGTCGGAGTTGATCACGATTTCGTAGGCCAGCCCCATCTGGCCACGGCTGTAGGACTTTTCCGTGCTAAGGAAGTGTTTGCCATAGGACCAGTGGTGATAACCCAGTGGCATGCCGACGGACGCATAGGCATCCATCATCTGTTCGGCGGTAATCACTTCGATCTGGTTGGGGTAGGTGTCCAGCGCATAGCGGGCCGCTAGACGGCTGATTTCGCGGTCGTAGGCCTGGATCAGCTCGAACGTCCATTCGGAGCCGGTGGAAATGGGTTGGCGTTTCTGCTCTTTGGCGGTCATGTCACTAACCTGCGCTGGAAGAGTTCACGGAAGACCGGGTAGATATCTCCGGCCGAAACCAGCTGCTGCTGGGCAAAGGTGTCGGAATAGGCTTCGGCGATACGCTCGTACTCGTACCACAGGGCCTGGTGTTCGCGCGGAGTGATCTCTACATAAGTGTAATACTGCACGAACGGCATGATCTGGTTGATCAGGATGTCACGGCAGATTGGCGAGTCATCGTTCCAGTTGTCGCCATCGGAGGCCTGGGCGGCATAAATGTTCCAGTCGTTGCTCGGATAGCGCTCGGCCATGATCTCCTGCATCAGTTTCAGGGCGCTGGAGACAATGGTGCCGCCAGTTTCACGAGAGTAGAAGAACTCTTCTTCGTCGACTTCCCGGGCGCTGGTGTGGTGGCGGATGAACACGACGTCGATCTTTTCGTAGTTCCGTTTCAGGAACAGGTACAACAGGATGAAGAACCGCTTGGCGATGTCCTTGGTCGCCTGGGTCATGGAACCGGAGACGTCCATCAGGCAGAACATGACCGCCTTGGAGCTGGGGTTGGGTTGCTTGATCAGCAGGTTGTACTTGAGGTCGAAGGTGTCGAGAAACGGCACACGATTAATGCGCGCGCTCAGGCGTTCGATTTCAGCCTCGATTTTCTGGATATCGCCGAAATTGTCCGGTTCTTCCTGTTTGAGGCGTGCCAGTTCGTCCTTGGCTTCGCGCAGTTTTGCCCGGCTGCTGCCCGACAGGGCGATTCGCCGGGCATGGGCTGAGCGCAGGGTGCGGATGATGTTGATCCGTGACGGGTTGCCTTCGTTGCTGATACCGGCGCGCACGGTCTTGAAGGTATCGGTGCCGCTGAGGTTGCGTTTGACCAGGTTGGGCAGCTCAAGGTCCTCGAACATGAATTCGAGGAACTCTTCCTGGGTGATCTGGAATACGAACTCGTCCATGCCTTCGCCGGAATTGCCGGCCTTGCCCGGACCACGGCCACCCCCACCTCCCGGTGGGCGGGCAATGTGCTCGCCGGTCGTGAACTCCTTGTTTCCGGGGTGCACGATGGTCTGTTTACCGCCGCGACCATGGTGAAGCACCGGCTCGTCGATATCGCGCCCGGGAATACTGATTTGCTCGCCGTGCTCCATGTCCGTAATGGAGCGCCGGCTCACGGCCTCCTCAACGGCTTTTTTGATGTGGTCGCGGTAACGCCGCAGAAACCGCTGGCGGTTTACCGTGCTCTTGTTCTTGCCATTGAGGCGTCGGTCGATCACATAGCTCATAGGGGCCCTCCGGGCAGCTTCAAGTTGTGAGCGACAAGCTGCAAGTAGAAGCAGTTACCCGGCTCTCGGGTTTACGCGCTTTTCTCATGCAGCTTGTGGCTTGTAGCTTGCAGCTGTCTCATTGCGATTTCCGGACCCGCAGGTACCACTCGGACAGAAGCCGTACCTGTTTGTCGGTGTAGCCGCGCTCGACCATCCGTGTAACGAAGTCGTTGTGTTTTTGTTGGTCCTCTTTGCTGGCCTTGGCGTTGAAACTGATGACCGGCAGCAGATCCTCGGTGTTCGAGAACATTTTCTTCTCGATGACCACCCGCAGCTTCTCGTAGCTGAGCCAGGTCGGATTCTTGCCGTTGTTGTTGGCCCTGGCGCGCAGTACGAAGTTGACGATTTCGTTGCGGAAATCCTTCGGATTGCTGATGCCCGCCGGTTTTTCGATTTTCTCCAGCTCTTCGTTGAGGGCGACGCGGTTGAGAATTTCGCCGGTTTCCGGGTCGCGGTACTCCTGGTCCTGAATCCAGAAGTCGGCATACAGCACATAGCGGTCGAAGATGTTTTGCCCGTATTCGCTGTAGGACTCCAGGTACGCGGTCTGGATCTCCTTGCCGATGAACTCGATGTAGCGCGGTGCCAGGTATTCCTTCAGGAAGCGCAGATAGCGTTCGCGGGTTTCCGCCTGGAATTGCTCCTGTTCGATCTGTTGTTCGAGCACGTAGAGCAGGTGCACCGGGTTGGCGGCGATTTCGTGCGGGTCGAAGTTGAAGACCTTGGACAGGATCTTGAAGGCGAAACGGGTCGAAAGACCGTTCATGCCCTCGTCGACGCCGGCCGTATCGCGGTACTCCTGGATCGACTTGGCCTTCGGATCGGTGTCCTTGAGGTTCTCGCCGTCATACACGCGCATTTTCGAGTAGATGTTCGAGTTCTCGGGCTCCTTGAGGCGCGAGAGCACGGTGAACTGGGCGAGCATCTTCAGGGTGTCGGGTGCGCAGTGAGCCTTGGCCAGGGAGCTGTTGAACAGCAGCTTGTCGTAGATCTTCACTTCGTCGGTGACCCGCAGGCAGTACGGTACCTTGACGATATAGATCCGGTCGATGAAGGCTTCGTTGTTCTTGTTGTTGCGGAAGGTGTGCCACTCCGATTCGTTGGAGTGCGCCAGCAGGATCCCGGTGAACGGAATCGCGCCCAGGCCTTCGGTGCTGTTGTAGTTGCCTTCCTGGGTGGCGGTCAGCAGTGGGTGCAGCACCTTGATCGGTGCCTTGAACATTTCAACGAATTCCATCAGGCCCTGGTTGGACCGGCACAGTGCGCCCGAGTAGCTGTAGGCATCGGCGTCGTTTTGCGGGAATTCTTCGAGTTTGCGGATATCGACCTTGCCCACCAGTGCCGAGATGTCCTGGTTGTTTTCGTCACCCGGTTCGGTCTTGGCGACGGCGATCTGGTTGAGGATCGAAGGGTAGAGCTTGACCACCCGGAACTGACTGATATCACCGCCAAACTCGGCAAGCCGCTTGGTCGCCCAAGGCGACATGATGGTGTTCAGGTAGCGCCGTGGAATGCCGAAATCCTCTTCCAGGATCGCGCCGTCTTCGGTGGCGTTGAACAGCCCCAGTGGCGACTCGAATACGGGAGAGCCCTTGATGGCATAGAAGGGGACTTTCTCGATCAGCTGTTTCAGCTTTTCGGCCAGGGACGACTTGCCGCCACCGACGGGGCCGAGCAGGTAGAGGATCTGTTTCTTCTCTTCCAGGCCTTGGGCGGCGTGGCGGAAGTAGGAAACGATCTGGTCAATGCATTCCTCCATTCCGTGGAAGTCTTCAAAGGCCGGATAACGACGGATCACCTTGTTGGAAAAGATGCGCGACAGCCTCGAGTTGGTCGAGGTGTCCAGCAATTCCGGCTCACCGATGGCCAACAGCAGACGCTCGGCGGAGGACGCGTAGGCGCTACGGTCCTGCTTGCACAGCTCCAGGTACTCCTGCAGCGTGAGTTCTTCCTGGCGTGTGGACTCGAAGCGTTGTTGGAAGTGGCTAAAAATACTCATGACGACACCTCGCTCGATACGTGGAGCCGGCGCCGGATCAGTCGATGCTGGTAAGCAACTGAAAGTGCAGCTGCTTTTTACCCCCCCAGAACACCTTCAAAGCTATCAACCCTGAAAGGTTACTCCCGATGACCCGCACGCCGGTGTACCGGCTCTCCCCTGTTTTGGATGGCCTGAGCCTAAGGATAGTTCGGAATCGGGGAGGTAAAGGGGCAATGCGTAATTTGTTGTAAATGACCGTCCGTCAGCCCACGGCAGACGTGGGCTGCAGCACTGAAAAAAATTATTCGGACGTGCCTTGCGCCGTTTCCGAAGGGTAGGTCGTGCGCCACAGTTCGAAGCCGCCATCCATGCTGTAGACGTCGGAGAAGCCCTGGCTGATCAGGTAGGCGGCGGCATTCTGGCTCGAGTTGCCGTGATAGCAGACCACTACCGTGGGTGCATCGAGGTCGGCACCGCGGATGAAATCCGAGATCGAATGGTTGTCCAGGTGCTTTGAGCCGCTGATATGCAGTGCGGAATAGGTCTGCGGGTCGCGGATGTCGACCACCACCGCGCCTTGCTCTCGCAGAGCCTGGGCTTGTTCGGGGGGGATGCGTTTGAATTCGCTCATGGTGGGCTCCTGTGGCCTGGCTGGGAGCCAGCCTAGCGCTTGGCGCTGGCCGACAACGGTTCGGGGATAGGTGAGGCGACAGGCGGTGCGAGGTGGCCGTGTTCGTCGCATTTGCAACTCAGACGCTCGCCGGTGTCGATGTTCATCAGTGTCATGGCGCCACCCCAGACGCAACCGGTGTCGAGGGCAAAGATGCCGGGTTCGTTGCATTGGCCTTCGAGTGCCGCCCAGTGACCGAAAATGATCTTCTGGCCGCGGGTCTTGCGCTCCTTGTGCTTGAACCAGGGGGCGTAGCCGGGCGGGGCGGTGTCGATGCCTTCCTTGCTTTTGAGGTCAAGCTTGCCTTCGCGGGTACAGAAGCGCATGCGGGTGAAATAGTTGGTGATCACCCGCAAACGGGTCACGCCTTTGAGGTCGTTGTCCCATTTTGCCGGTTCGCTGCCGTACATGCCGTCCAGGTACGGGGCGAACAGGTTGTCGTCACGCAGTGCGGTCTCGACTTCGGTGGCGTACTTGATGGCTTTGCGCAGCGACCATTGCGGCGGTATGCCGGCATGCACCAGCACCATGTCGCGTTGTTCGTCGTAGTGCAGGAGTTTTTGCTGGCGCAGCCACTCAAGCAGGTCCTTGCTGTCCGGGGCATCGAGGATTTCGCGCAGGGTATCGGCTTTCTTCAGGCGCTCGATGTTTTTCCCGGCCGCCAGCAGGTGCAGGTCGTGGTTGCCCAGTACGCACACCAGCGATTGGCGGATGCTATAGAGGAAGCGCAGGGTTTCCAGCGATTGCGGTCCCCGGTTCACCAGGTCCCCGACCAGCCACAAGTGGTCCTTTGCCGGGTCGAAGGCGACACGCTTGAGCAGGCATTGCAGCGGCTCGAGGCACCCCTGGAGATCGCCGACGGCGTAGGTCGCCATCAGTGCAAGGCTCCGGGTACGGCCAGGAGGAATGGCGCGATGATGGCGTCGAAGTGGGTGCCGTCGTCGGCGAGCATCTGATAACTGCCTTGCATGTTGCCAACGCGGGTGGTCATCACGGTGCCGCTGCTGTAGGTGTGGCTCTTGCCGGGCTCGATCAGCGGCTGCTGGCCAACCACGCCGGCACCGCGAACCTCTTCGACATGCCCGTCGCCATCGGTGATCACCCAGTGCCGTGAGAGCAACCTGGCCGGTAGCAGGCCGTTGTTCTGTACGGTAATGGTGTAGGCAAAGGCAAAGCGGTTGTGCTCGGGTTGCGACTGTTCTGCCAGAAAGCGAGTGACGACGCTGACGTCGACCTGATAACGAGGATCGGACATGCAAAAAGGCCTTAAAAGCAAAGCGGGACGCGGGGCGTGACTGATGTGGATCAGTCTAGGCCAAGTATCGGGTAGTAAACCAGACCGGGCGCCTGGTTCCTACCCGATAACGCTTCAGGCCGGTCAGATGTCGGCTGGATTCTCGGCGACCTGTTCGCTGAGTTTGTCGGCCAGGCGCACGAAGGCTGCCAGGTCGAGCTGTTCCGGGCGCAGGCTGCCATCGACGCCGGCGGCTTCGATTTCGGCGCTGCTCATCAGGGCCTTGAGGGTATTGCGCAGGGTCTTGCGGCGCTGGTTGAACGCCTCGCGAACGACGCGCTCCAGCAGGCGATGGTCCTTGGCGGGGTGTGGCAGTACGGCGTGCGGCACCAGGCGAACAATGGCCGAGTCGACTTTCGGTGGCGGATTGAACGCGCCCGGGCCGACGTTGAACAGGTGTTCGACCCGGCAGTGGTACTGAACCATGATCGACAGGCGACCCCAATCACCACCACCCGGGCCTGCAGCCAGGCGCTCGACCACTTCCTTTTGCAGCATGAAGTGCATGTCGCGGATGATGCCTGCGTTGTTCAGCAGGTGGAAAATCAGCGGCGTGGAGATGTTGTAGGGCAGGTTGCCGACTACGCGCAGGCTGTTGGGGGCGGCATTCAGGCTGTTGAAGTCGAACTTCAGTGCGTCGCCCTGATGCAGGTTGAAGTTGCTCTTGCCGGCGAATTGCTGGTTGAGGATCGGGATCAGGTCCTTGTCCAGCTCCACGACATCAAGCTGGGCGCCGCTGTTGAGCAGACCCTCGGTCAGTGCGCCCTGGCCCGGGCCGATTTCCAGCAGACGGTCGTCGGCCTTGGCGTGAATGGAGCGCAGGATACGGTCGATAACACCGGCATCGTGCAGGAAGTTCTGGCCGAAGCGCTTGCGCGCCCGGTGTTGGTAGTGCTCGGTCATAAACGGGTCTCGGCCATCTGGTAGGCGGTTTCCAGGGCGACTTGCAGGCTGCCGGTATCGATTTTGCCGCTGCCAGCCAGGTCCAGGGCGGTGCCGTGGTCGACTGAGGTGCGGATGATCGGCAGGCCAAGGGTCACGTTGACTGCTGCGCCGAAGCCTTTGTACTTCAGCACGGGCAGGCCCTGGTCATGGTACATCGCCAGCACTGCATCACAGTGCTCCAGATATTTGGGGGTAAACAGAGTGTCGGCGGGCAGGGGGCCACGCAGGTCCATGCCTTCACCGCGCAGACGCTCAAGGGTGGGTTCGATAATGTCGATTTCTTCATGGCCCAGGTGTCCGCCTTCGCCGGCGTGGGGGTTGAGCCCACAGACGAGGATGCGTGGCTGGGCGATGCCGAATTTTTGCTGCAGGTCGGCATGTAGAATCCGCGTGACCCGCTCCAGGCGCTCAGGGGTGATGGCGTCGGCAATCTCCCGCAATGGCAGGTGCGTGGTCACCAGTGCGACGCGCAAGCCATGGGTGGCCAGCATCATCACCACTTGGGCGGTATGGGTCAGGTCCGCCAGGAATTCGGTATGACCCGAAAAGGCGATACCGGATTCGTTGATCACGCCCTTGTGCACCGGGGCGGTGATCATCCCGGCGAAGTCTCCGTCCAGGCAGCCTTGGCCGGCCCGGGTCAGGGTTTCCAGAACAAAAGCCGCATTGGCCTTGTCCAGTTGTCCGGCGACGACCTTGGCGTTGAGCGGAGTATCCCAGACGTAAAGACTGTTGGCTGGCGCAGGCGCGTCCGGCCAGTGGTCAGGCGTGACGCTCAGCAGGTTGACGACCACGCCCAGCTGCGTGGCCCGCTCAAGGAGCAGGTCGCGGCTGGTAATGGCAATCAGGGGGTGCGGCTGGGCTTGCGAGGCGAGCAGCAGGCACAGGTCTGGACCTATGCCGGCCGGCTCGCCGGGTGTCAGAGCGAAGCGTTGAGGTTTCACTTCGCCGCCTGGTCGACGCCAGGGAGCTTGATTTCAACGTAGGCTTCGTCACGGATCTGACGCAGCCAGGTTTGCAGCTCTTCGTCGTACTTGCGGTTACGCAGTACTGTCATTGCTTGTTGCTCGCGAGCCTGGGAGGTGCTGTCGGTGGCACGACGGCCAAGGACTTCCAGGACATGCCAGCCGTAAGGACTCTGGAATGGCTGGGACAGTTGACCTTGTGGGGTCTTGTCCATCACGGCGCGGAATTCCGGCACCAGTGCGTTCGGGTCGATCCAGTTCAGGTCGCCGCCATTAAGGGCGGAGCCCGGGTCTTCCGAATAGCTCTTGGCCAGTTCGGCGAAGTCTTCGCCCGCTTCAATGCGCTCGTAGAGTTTCTGCGCCAGGCGCTTGGTCTCTGCTTCGCTACGGATTTCGCTTGGTTTGATCAGGATGTGGCGAACGTGGATTTCGTCACGCACCTGATTACCACCGCCGCGCTTGGCCAGCAGCTTTAGGATGATGAAACCGCCTGGCGTGCGTGCAGGTTGGGTCACGTCACCGACCGCCATGGCGCTCAGTTCGCGGTCGAACGGCGGTGGCAGTTGAGCGGCCTTGCGCCAGCCCATGTCGCCGCCTTCCAGAGCGTTGTCGCTTGCCGAGCGGGCAATGGCCAACTGGGCGAAATCAGCGCCTTGCTTGAGTTGCTGGTAGATCTCCATGGCTTGGCGTGCAGCGCTCTGAATCGCTTCGGAGTTGGCGCTTTCCGGGGTTGGAATCAGGATATTGGCCAGGTGCAGTTCTTCGGATAGCTGCATTTTGCCGAGGTCGGAGGCAAGAAAGTTCTTCACTTCCTGCTCGGACACCTGGATGCGCTCGGCCACACGACGCTGACGCACACGGCTGACGATCATTTCCCGGCGAACCTGGTCGCGAGCGTCTTCATAAGACAGGCCGTCGCGGGACAGGGCGGCGCGGAATTGATCCACGGTCATGTTGTTGCGCTGGGCAATGGTGCCGATTGCCTGGTTCAGTTCTTCATCGGTAATACGGATGCCGGAGCGCTCGCCGATCTGCAATTGCAGGTTCTCGACGATCAGGCGCTCCAGCACCTGTTGCTCCAGGACACCGGCCGGTGGAACGGCCGAGCCGCGCTTGGCGATGGTTTGCTGAACTTCGCGAACCCGCTGGTCCAGTTGGCTTTGCATGACCACGTCGTTGTCGACGATGGCCACCACTTTGTCGATGGACTGCACCGCGGCGCTAGCCGCGGTGCTCAGGAACAGCGCGCCCAGCATCAGCGGGCGCAGACAATCAGAAAGCTTGGTCTTCACGTTCACGATAACCTTGGATGCCTTTGTCGAGGAAGCTCTCTACCTTGGCGCCAGTAACGCCACCGAGTCCCTTCAGAACAATTTGGAGGAAAATGCCGTGGTCGCCTTTCTCGTTTTCCGGAGCTTCTTGACTGAACTCGTCATACGAAACCCAGTAACGGTTGATCAGGCGCAGTTTCCAGCAGCAGTTGTCGTACTCGAAGCCACCGAAGGCTTCCAGGGTACGGTTGCGGTTGTAGTCGTACTGCCAGCGGCTGATGGCATTCCACTGCGGCACGACTGGCCAGATGACCGAGAAGTCGTGCTGTTCGATCTTGTAGTAGTCCTTCACGTAGCCAGGCTGGCCCGGAGTGCCGTAGTCGCCGCCGATCTGCCATTTACCGGTATTCTGGTCGTAGATCACCTGGTCGTTGCGATAGCGATAGCCGGCGTTGATCACCTTGTTCGGGTTGTCTTCAGGCTGGTAGTGGAACATCGCACTGCCCGAGCGCGGGCTGTGGCTGTCCGGGTCCCAGTTGTAGTCAGCCGTGGTACGCCAATCGCGGTTCCAGCGGTATTCGTATTCCAAAGCGTACGGCGAAACATTCGACTGGGCATCCGCACGGTCTTTGGCTTCGATACCCGGGAGCTGAACTTCGCGGTCCTTGAAGTACATGGCCTGACCAACGCTGACGCGTTGGCGTTCGAAGCCGTTGTCTTCGATCCAACGGTTGGTCACGCCCAGCGACAGCTTGTTTTCGTCGCCGACGCGGTCGGAGCCCGAGAAGCGGTTGTCGCGGAACAGCGAGGCGTAGTTGAACGTGTATTCGCTGGTATCGAACACCGGAATGTCGGTCTGGTCTTCCTCAGGCACATAGAGGTAGAACAGGCGCGGCTCCAGGGTCTGGCGGTAGTTTTTGCCGAACCACTGGGTGTTGCGATCGAAGTACAGGCCGCTGTCGATGCTGGAGATCGGTACGCCGCGTTTTTGCGTACTGTCGAAGGATTCACCTGGAAGCAAAGATGTTTGGCCTTTCTGATCAAGATCCAGGTCGTACTGGGTGTACTGATACTTCAGCGTAGGCTTCACGTAGCCATAGGTCGCGTTTAGCGGCAGGCTCATGGTCGGTGCCAGATTCAGACGATTACCGTTGGATCGCGCCAGACCTTGAACGTTGTTGTCGAGTCGGCTTTCCGGATCACCGTTCTGATTGATGTAGGTACCGGTCTGCAAATCCCGATCAAACCGCACGAGCTCTGTCTGATAGGCGAAGTTCAACCCTCCCGGCTGTTGTGGCAGGAAGCCGTTGAAGGTGATTTGCGGCAGGCGATCATAAGGCGTGGTGTTGGACACCGATGCCAGCTCGTAAGCCTGGGCGTTGAGGCGTGCGGTGTAGGTATCGCCACGATAGCTGACCGCACCTTGCTGGTTCACGTAGTCGGAAACGCTCTTGACACCCAACTGATCGGTCTGCAGGTCCTGGAAGTAGTAAGGGTCGCTGATCTTGGTGTAGTCGACCTCGGTCAGGACGCGCGAGTCCAGGCCGCCCTTGTGCTGCCAGTTGTACATGTAGCGGGTTTTTTCGTAGTCGGACTGCAGCTTGCGCTCGTCTTCCTGGTCGTCCAGATAGGCCGCGCCGAACTGGCCTTCGCTGGATTCGGTCAGGTAACGGAATTCGCCTTCCATCAACAGGCCGCGCTTGCTCATGTAGCGCGGATACAACGTGGCATCGTAGTTGGGTGCCAGGTTGAAGTAATACGGTGTGACCAGCAGCATGCCGGTATCGCTGCCGCTGCCGATGGTCGGCGGCAGGAAGCCGGACTGGCGGCGATCATCGATCGGGAAGTAGATGTACGGGGTGTACATCACCGGGATGTCCTTGACCCGCAGCGTCACGTTGGTCGCGGTGCCGAAGCCGGTTGCCGGGTTCAAGGTGATGTTGTTGCCCTTGAGATGCCAGGCGTTGCTGCCCGGTTCGCACGAGGTGTAGGTGCCATCCTTGAGGCGGATGATCGCGTTCTCGGCCCGCTTGGCGTACAGCGCGCTGCCGCGAATGCGGGACTTGTGCAACACGTATTCGGCGTTGTCGACCTTGGCTTCACCGGTATCGAGCTGTACGTCGGCGTGATCGCCAACGATCAGTGCACCGTTGTCGCGCACGCGCACGTTGCCGCTCAGCTCGCCACGGTTCTCGGCCTGGTACAGGCTGGCCTCGTCGGCCTCGACCTGCATGCTGCCCTGGCGCATGACCACGTCACCGGCAAGGGTCGCAATCTGCTCTTCCTGCTGGTAGCGGGAGGCTTTGGCGCCGATGAAGGTGGGGGCGTCGCTCTTGGCCGTCGTGTCATTCATGCCAGGACGTGTCGGTTCGACATAGCCGCCCGCGCAATAAGGGCCTGTTTCGGCCAGTTGCGCCGCAGTGAGCTGCTCACGCGGAACCCAGTCGAGGTGGCTGTAGTCAGCACTGCGCGACTTCAGGCCACGGCCCTCGGCTTCGGTGACCAATACCGGCTTGTCGGCGGTTGCGCCTTCAGTTGTGCTGTCTGCTGCCGATTCGTTGTTCGAACTGACCGCGCTGGCATCATGCACAGGGCGCGGCGGCAGTTGAGCCGCGTTGGTTTTCGGCGCGCAATCCCAGGCACCCGAAGCAGAGACTGAGCAGTCATACTGTTCCGCGGCGACCACGAAGGAAGTGGCTAGTGGTTGCATGGCCAGCAGAGTGCCGGTCACAAGCAACGGAAATTTTTTACGAAACGCGGGGGATTTCAATGCCATCTTATTAGTCCGGGCTTCCTGCGTGCCATCTGCCCGCGGTGTGGGCCGCACGCCTCTCGATGGTCTGAAAAAGATGCTGGATAATAAAGCATGACCCGCTTGACGGCTAGCGCCGTCGGAGACCCTTGTAATGCCTGATCAAGATGTACGCTTGCAACACCTGAAAGTTTGGCTCGATGAGCAATTGGCAATTGTATTTGCCGCCCAAGGATGGGGGGACGTACCCCAGGCCACGTTGACCGCGGCCAGCAGCGACGCGAGCTTCCGTCGGTATTTCCGCTGGGAAGGCGGCGACAGGAGCTTTGTCGTGATGGACGCTCCACCTCCTCAGGAAAACTGTAAGCCCTTCGTGGACATCGCCGTTTTGCTGGCGAAATCCGGCATCAATGTGCCGAAAATCTATGCAGAGGATCTTGATCGCGGTTTTCTTTTGCTCAACGACCTGGGTAATCAGACCTATCTGGACGTGATCAACGGCGAAAATGCCGACGATTTGTTCAAGGATTCGCTGCAGGCATTGCTGGCCTTCCAACAGTTGCCGATGGCTGCACCGCTGCCCAGTTATGACGTGGCACTGCTGCGCCGCGAACTGGAACTGTTCCCCGAGTGGTATGTGAAGCGGGAGTTGGGTATCGAGTTCGATGCCACTCAGCAGGCACTCTGGCAGCGTGCCAGCGACCTGTTGATCGACAGTGCCCTGGCCCAGCCGAAAGTGTTGGTGCACCGCGACTACATGCCGCGCAACCTGATGATCAGTCAGCCGAACCCGGGCGTGCTGGATTTCCAGGACGCGGTGTACGGGCCGGTGACCTATGACGTGACCTGCCTGTTCAAGGACGCCTTCCTCAGTTGGCCCGAGGCACGTGTGCGCGACTGGCTGGAAAGCTACTGGCAACAAGCTGGCAGTGTCGGGATCCCGGTTCAACCGGACTTCGAAGACTTCCTGCGTGCCAGCGATCTGATGGGTGTGCAGCGGCATTTGAAAGTGATTGGGATCTTCGCCCGCATCTGCCACCGCGATGGCAAGCCGCGTTACCTCACGGACGTGCCCCGGTTCTTTGCTTATATAGAGGCCGTGCTGGCTCGTCGTCCTGAACTGGCTGACCTGAACACATTGCTGACGAGCCTGCGCACCTCGGTGGGAGTCTCTGCATGAAGGCAATGATTCTGGCGGCCGGCAAAGGCGAACGCATGCGCCCGTTGACGCTGAGCACGCCCAAGCCGTTGGTGCGCGTGGGGGGGATGCCATTGATCGAGTATCACCTGCGGGCACTGGCGGCAGCCGGTTTCAGCGAGGTGGTGATCAATCACGCCTGGTTGGGGCAGCAGATCGAAGACTATCTGGGCGACGGTTCTCGCTACGGCCTGAAGATTCAGTATTCGCCTGAAGGCGAACCGCTGGAAACCGGCGGCGGGATATTCCGTGCGTTGCCACTGCTGGGAGAGGAAGCCTTTGTGGTGGTCAACGGTGATATCTGGACGGATTACGCCTTCGCCGCCTTGCGTGAACCGCTGGCAGGGCTGGCTCACCTGGTGCTGGCCGACAATCCGGCCCACCACCCGCGGGGTGATTTCAGTCTGGTCGAGGGGCAGGTGCATGACGCCGGGGCGGACGCACAAACCCTGACTTACAGTGGCATCGCGGTGCTGCATCCGAAGCTCTTTGCCGGTTGCCGGGAGGGCGCCTTCAAGCTGGCGCCGTTGTTGCGCGAGGCGATGGCCCAAGGGCAGGTGACGGGGGAGCGACTGCAGGGGCATTGGGTCGACGTGGGCACGCACGAGCGTCTGGCCGAAGTTGAACATTTGCTGCAAGCGAGCCGCTGAGATGCTGTGGCCAGGGACTCTGATCGGAGCCGGGGCTGGCTTTGCCATAGCCAGTATCCCGGGGGCCATGCTCGGGGCTTTGTTGGGACAGGCGCTGGACCGGCGCCTGCAACTGCAAAGCCTGGGGCAGTTACGTGAGCAACTGGGCGGTCGCCCGATGTTGCGTAACGATGAACTGCTGTTTGTGTTGCTCGGGCGTCTGGCCAAGAGTGACGGTCGGGTGGTGGATAGCCATATCTACCAGGCGCGTCAGGAAATGCGGGCACTGGAAATGAACGATTTTGCGCAGCAACGGGCGATCGCCGCGTTCAATCGGGGCAAGTCCGGGCATGATCGCTTGCGCGGTTATTTGCGGCGGCTGCGGGCCCAGCCTCATGCGGCAGAGGGGGTCTTGCGCGCGTGCTGGCGAATGGTCTGGGCGGACGGGCGAGCCGGAACCGCCGAGCGCGACCTGATTGCATTGTGGGGTAAATGGCTGGGCTGCACGCCTGGACAGGTGCGGGCGCTGGCCAGTGACTACGAGCCGCACAAGCGAGCGCGGCCCAACAGTGGCGAGGCGTATCAGGAGGCGATGCGCCTGCTGGGGGTGTCTGTCACCAGTGAGCCATCACAGATCAAGCGTGCGTATCGTCGCCTGCTCAGTCGCCACCATCCGGATAAAATCGCCGGCAGTGGCGCGACGCCGTCTCAGGTTCGCGAGGCGACAGAAAAGACCCGGGAGTTGCACAACGCTTACACGTTGATTCGTCAGCGGCGAGACTTCCGTTAATCGAGCGGCCTGAAGGTCGACCGGTGGTGAGGTCCGGGCTCGATCAGCTTTGTGCACTCTGTGGACTCAACCAGCCACGCACGCGGCGGAACAGTTGCTCCTGCTGGGCCGCACTGTTCCCCGGCAGTGTCTTGAGGGGGATTTGCCTGAAGGTTGACTCTTTCAGGCGCCTGCTCGCCTTCAAACGCTCCTGGGCCGCGTTCTGATCGGTCACTTTGTCCTTGTAGTAGAGGTCCAGCGTTGCCAGCTTCAGCTGGGTCGTCAGTTCGCTCAAGTCGGGCCGCGGAGCAGGTGCCCGGGCCGCAATCATCACCAACTTATCAATCTGTGCCGGTTGTCTTTCGCTCAGGTAGCGTGCGGCCCAGTAGGCCCCAGTGCCGTGGCCTAGCAAGACAATGCTGCGCACACTCTGTTGCTCGGCGAAGTCAATCGCGGCATCGATGCGTGCGTAGATCCGCTCGGCATCGGCCTTGAGTCGCTCTTCACCGGTTTCGGCGATCGGGCGATCGGCAATGTCCCCTTCGCCTCCTGCCACTTGTTCGATGGGCGCCGCCGTACTGGCGTCCTTGCTCTGCGTCTCGGCGGCGGGTGGTGGGGCCTCGACGATACGTGGCTGTGGGGCATTGCTTTGCAGGTCTGGCAGGGTAAGACTCAGGCTGCCCCAGTCGGCATCGGGCAACTTTTGCCGCAAAGGACCGATTGCTTGAGGCCAGTCAGCCGTTTCACCAGCGCCCGGGAGGATAATCACGGCACCCTTGGGGTCACTGGTGTTGGCCGGTTTCCAGAGTGCCAGAAAGGTCTCGCTGCCCGCCTGCAACCGTTGTTGCTCCTGGGCGGGGACCGTGCGCTCGAGAGCGGCAGCGTCTTCTTGGCTACGCTCAGGCAGTGGCTGGCGCTCCAGGGTTTTTTCTTCGGCTGTTTTTTCAGGTGTCGCGGGCGCCGGGTCGGCAGCCTGAACTGAAAAGGCACAAGGCAGTATCAGCGACAGGCACAATGCTGGCAGTGCCGAGCGGTAGACAGGGGGCATCGGATATTCCAGGCCAGAAGTAATCCCGGCAGCCTAATGGGTTGGTCAGTATTTGTCAGTGTGTGAGACTTCGGATGATGCGTTTTCGCTGCCTGTTGGTTATCGGCTGTTGTTGGCTTCCCTTGATGGCGTGGGCGATCGCCGTACCACCTGCGCGCGTCGTACCGCTGAGCAGTGACCAGCGTCAATGGCTGGCGCAGCACGGCGAGTTGCGTGTGGGGGTGGTCCTGCAAGCGCCTTATGCCCAGTACGACCGGCGCTTGCAGCGTTTGTCCGGGGCCAATATCGAGTTGATGCAGTGGTTGGCCGGCGCACTGAACGTCGAGCTGACCTGGCGTCATTTTTCCGATCTGACGCAACTGGAGGCCGCGGCGCGCGAAGGTGAGGTCGACGTCGCCCCTGGCCTGACGCAAACCCCTGCAGGCTTGCGGCTGTGGCAATTCACCGACCCCTACATGCGTGTGCCGCAACTGGTGGTGGGCGAGCAGAAAACCGCAGGGGCGGTGGAGCTGGAAAAACTCGACAGTCAATCGCGGGTCGCGGTGCGAATGCCGAGTGCAATCGCCGATTATTTGCGCAGCAATTACGCCAATCTCAACCTGCAAGGCGTACCGCTGGAGCGTCAGGCCCTGCAGTTGCTGCTGACTCAGCAGGCGCGCTATGCCATCGTCGATGAGGCCCAACTGAGTCGGTTGTCTGCCGAACCTGAGTTTGCCGGGTTGGTCGTGGTTGGCGATATCGGGCTGCCGCAGTTGTTGAGGGTCGCGACGCGTCGCGATTGGCCGGAGTTGGCCGGCATTGTCGAAAGTGCGTTGCATGCGATACCGGCCAAGGATCTGGAGCAACTGCACGCACGCTGGCTACAACCCAAGTACCCGCAGTTGTCGGAGTCACCGGGGTTCTGGCAAAACCTCTGCCTGCTGCTGGTGGTGATGGTGCTCGGTGCCATGGCCATCGTGATCTGGCAGCGTCGTCAGCAACACCTGTTGGAGCAGCGCTTGCTGGCCGCTAGGGAGAACATTGCACGGCGCGAAGCCAGCGAAGAAGCGTTGCGCCTGACCCAGTTTTCAATCGATCAAAGTACCGTCGGAATCCTTTGGGTCAATTGGGACAGTCATGTGCGTTACGCCAACCGTGCCGCCGAGAACATGCTTGGTTATGCACCGGGCGGCGTTATCGATCGGCCGCTGATCGACTTTGAACCCGGCCTGCACATGGATCGTTGGTTGAACCTCTGGAAGCGTGCCCGGGCCAGTGAAGAGGGGGCACAAAGTTTCGAAACCAACTGCGTGCGCGCCGATGGCAGTATTTTGCCGGCCGACGTGTCGTTGAGTTTCCTGCGCTTTCGCGACAGCGAATACCTGGTGGTTTACCTCAATGATGTCACCGAGCGGCGTCGGGCCTTGGCCGCCTTGCGAGAAAGCGAGGCACGGTTGCAGGGGATCGCCGCCAACGTTCCCGGGCTGGTGTTTCGGCTGGAGCGGGCGCCAGTGACCGGGCAAATCGACTTTGCCTACATCAGCGAAGGCAGCGAAAGCCTGGTGGGGTACTCGCCCGCGACCTTGAGCCATCGCGACATGGGCCTGCGCAGCCTGGTGCATCCGGATGACAAGGCCAGTTATCACCAGACCCAGGACCACGCCCTGGACACCGACAGCGACTGGTCGTGGCAGGGGCGAATCGTCACCCGCCAGGGCCAGCAGCGCTGGGCGGAAATCAAAGCCATCACCCGCCGCCTCGACGACGGTGCCTTTGTCTGGGACGGCATTGTCTGGGACATCAGCGAGAGCAAGCGCATCGAACTGGAGCTGGCCAGTTCGCGGGAGCAATTGCGTGAGCTGTCGGCGCACCTGGAAAGTGTTCGCGAAGAGGAAAAAGCGCGGATTGCTCGCGAGGTTCACGATGAGCTGGGGCAGATGCTGACCGTGCTCAAGCTGGAAACATCGATGTGTGAACTGGCCTACGCCGATCTGGATCCGGGCTTGGGGGAGCGCCTCAATAGCATGAAGCGCCTGATCGCCCAGCTGTTCCAGTTGGTGCGCGACGTCGCCACGGCATTGCGTCCGCCGATTCTCGACGCCGGGATCGCTTCGGCGATCGAGTGGCAGGCTCGGCGCTTCGAAGCGCGCACGCATATACCGTGCCTGGTGCAGGTACCGGATAATCTGCCGAGCCTCAGCGATGCCAAGGCCATTGGCCTGTTCCGGATACTGCAGGAAGCACTGACCAATGTCATGCGCCATGCTCAGGCGCATACTGTAGAGCTGACGCTGGTGCTGGAAGACGACGAGTTATGCCTGACGATCAGCGATGATGGTATAGGTTTTGTCGCCCCTACGGGCAGGTCAACGTCTTTTGGGTTGGTAGGCATGCGTGAGCGGGTGTTGATCATGGGAGGGCAGTTGATCCTGGACAGCGAGCCGGGTGAAGGCACAACCCTCAAGGTCCGCGTACCGTTGCTTGAAGCCTGACGCTGTTTTTTCTGGAGAAATCTGTGATCCGTGTACTGGTAGCCGAAGACCACACCATCGTCCGTGAGGGCATCAAGCAGTTGATCGGCCTGGCCAAGGACTTGCTTGTGGTGGGGGAGGCGAGTAATGGCGAGCAACTGCTGGATACCTTGCGTCACGTTCCCTGCGAAGTGGTGCTGCTCGATATCTCCATGCCAGGCGTCAATGGGCTGGAGGCCATCCCGCGGATTCGCGCGCTGAACAATCCACCGGCCATTCTGGTGCTGTCGATGCATGACGAGGCGCAAATGGCTGCCCGGGCATTGAAGGTGGGGGCTGCCGGCTATGCCACCAAGGACAGCGACCCGGCGCTGCTATTGACCGCTATCCGCAAGGTGGCGTCGGGGGGGCGTTACATTGATCCGGAACTGGCGGACCGCATGGTCTTCGAGGTCGGCCTGACGGATTCGCGGCCGTTGCATTCGCTGCTGTCAGAGCGTGAGTTCTCGGTGTTCGAGCGCCTGGCGCAGGGGGCCAACGTCAACGATATCGCCCAGCAACTGGCGTTGAGCAGCAAGACCATCAGTACCCACAAGGCGCGGCTGATGCAGAAACTCAACATCACCTCCCTGGCGGAACTGGTGAAGTACGCGATGGAACATAAACTCCTCTGACACAACCGCTCCACGGGTTCTCCGATGTGGGAGCAGCGTGACATATCCATTTACGACAGCTGGCGATATCGCGGCTGCCCATTCTTGCGGCTTGTAGCTGACAGCCGGCCTCTGCGTTTGTCAAAACGCGCCATCCTTGTAGGGCAATCCCTACCCCCAGCCTTCCATCCGGCTGAGGCGATTCTCTCCTGCGCCCCGATTTGCGTGGTCTTAAGGCTCCACTAGGCTTAGTCCTCAGCAGTCCTACATATAAAGAATACAAAGGTGCGGGTATGAGCGAGGTTGATTCAAGCGCTGGGGCGAATGATGTACTGGTCAGCTTTCGTGGCGTGCAAAAGAGCTACGACGGCGAGAACCTGATCGTCAAAGACCTCAACCTGGACATTCGCAAAGGCGAATTCCTCACCTTGCTCGGGCCGTCCGGCTCCGGCAAGACCACCAGTCTGATGATGCTCGCCGGCTTTGAAACGCCGACGGCGGGCGAGATCCTGCTGGCCGGCCGTTCGATCAACAACGTGCCGCCGCACAAGCGCGACATCGGCATGGTGTTCCAGAACTACGCATTGTTCCCGCACATGACGGTGGCCGAGAACCTGGCGTTCCCGCTGACCGTTCGCGGGTTGAACAAAAGCGACGTCAGCGACCGGGTCAAGCGCGTACTGGGCATGGTTCAACTCGATAAGTTCGCCCAGCGTTATCCGGCGCAGCTCTCCGGTGGCCAGCAACAGCGTGTGGCCCTGGCCCGGGCGTTGGTGTTCGAGCCGCAACTGGTGCTGATGGATGAACCGCTGGGGGCACTGGACAAACAACTGCGTGAACACATGCAGATGGAAATCAAACACCTGCACCAGCGCCTCGGCGTGACGGTGGTCTATGTGACCCACGACCAGGGCGAAGCCCTGACCATGTCGGACCGCGTCGCGGTATTCCACCAAGGCGAAATCCAGCAGATCGCCCCACCGCGCATGTTGTATGAAGAGCCGAAGAATACCTTTGTCGCCAACTTCATCGGTGAGAACAATCGTCTCAACGGCCGTCTGCACAGCCAGAACGGCGACCGCTGCGTGGTCGAGCTGGGGCGTGGTGAGAAAGTGGAAGCGCTGGCGGTGAATGTCGGCAAGACCGGCGAGCCGGTGACCTTGTCCATTCGTCCGGAGCGCGTGAGCCTCAACGGCTCCAGTGAGTCATGCGTCAACCGCTTCTCCGGGCGGGTGGCGGAATTCATCTATCTGGGCGACCACGTCCGGGTACGCCTGGAAGTCTGTGGCAAGACCGACTTCTTCGTGAAACAGCCCATCGCCGAGCTGGATCCGGCGCTGGCCGTTGGAGACGTGGTTCCGCTTGGCTGGCAGGTCGAGCACGTTCGTGCGCTTGACCCACTTCTAGAGGCGAACTGATCGCCCCCTGCTTCACCAACCCTGCACGTGGAGAGAACAATAAATGTCGAAATCCCTGAAATTCACCGCCCTGGTCGTGGGCATGCTGGGTGCGGCGCACGCGATGGCGGCGGGCCCGGACCTGACCGTGGTGTCGTTTGGTGGCGCGAACAAGGCGGCACAGGCCAAGGCCTTCTATGCACCTTGGGAAGCCGCGGGCCATGGCAAGATCATCGCCGGTGAGTACAACGGTGAAATGGCCAAGGTCAAAGCCATGGTCGACACCAAGAGCGTGTCCTGGGACCTGGTAGAAGTCGAGTCGCCTGAGCTGTCCCGTGGTTGTGACGAAGACATGTTCGAGCAACTGGACCCTGCGCTATTCGGCAAGACCGAAGACTACGTCAAGGGCGCGATCCAGCCATGTGGCGTGGGCTTCTTTGTGTGGTCGACCGTGCTGGCCTACAACGCCGACAAGCTGAAAACCGCACCGACCAGTTGGGTCGATTTCTGGGACACCAAGAACTTCCCGGGCAAGCGTGGGCTGCGTAAAGGGGCCAAGTACACCCTGGAATTCGCCTTGATGGCCGACGGTGTTGCACCGAAGGACGTCTACAAAGTGCTGGCCGGCAAGGACGGTCAGGACCGCGCCTTCAAGAAGCTCGATGAGCTCAAGCCAAGCATTCAGTGGTGGGAAGCCGGCGCGCAACCGCCGCAGTACCTGGCTTCCGGTGACGTGGTCATGAGCTCGGCCTACAACGGTCGAATCGCTGCCGTGCAGAAAGAAAGCAACCTGAAAGTGGTATGGAACGGCGGCATCTACGACTTTGACGCCTGGGCCATTCCAAAAGGCCTGGACAAAACCCGCGCCGAAGCCGCGAAGAAATTCATCGCTTTCTCGGTGCAGCCGCAGCAGCAGAAGACCTACTCGGAAAACATCGCTTACGGCCCGGCCAATACCCAAGCCGTACCGCTGTTGGCTCAGGACGTCCTGAAAGACATGCCGACCACTCCGGAAAACATCGCCAATCAGGTGCAGATCGACGTCAGCTTCTGGGCTGACAACGGTGAGCAACTGGAGCAGCGCTTCAACTCGTGGGCTGCGAAGTAACCACCACCCTGTGCAGGTGGGCTCGCCCACCTGCGGGGGTGAGCTTTTGTGGCGCGCGAGCAAGCTCGCTCGCCACAAAAGCTCGCTCCCACATTAACGATTGATCCAAGAATTTCGGAGTTCGCCATGGCCATCGCCGTTCCCTTGAACGAGGGCACCCAAAGCACCTTGAAGCAGCGCCTGGCGCGTGCCGAGCGGGTCAACCGCTGGAAGGCGCAAGCCCTGATCGCCCCCCTGGTGCTGTTTCTGTTGCTGGTGTTCCTGGTGCCGATCGTGGCGCTGCTCTACAAAAGTGTCGGTAACCCGGAAGTGGTCGGTGGCATGCCGCGTACTGTGGCCGCCATTGCGTCCTGGGATGGCCGAGGCCTGCCGGCGGATCCGGTCTACAAGGCCGCCAGCGAAGACCTGGCTGAAGCCCGCAAGCATCAAACCCTGGGCGATCTGTCCAAGCGACTGAACATGGAGTTGGCCGGCTATCGCAGCCTGCTGACCAAAACCGCCCGCGCGCTGCCGTTCAAGACCGAGCCGGCTTCTTATAAGGAAGCGCTCGAAGCCCTGGATGAGCGTTGGGGGGATCCGGCCTACTGGCAGGCCGTCCGTCGCAACACCAGCAGCATCACCCCTTATTACCTGTTGGCGGCAGTCGACCATCGGATCGACGATCTGGGCGAAATCGCTCCGGCAACTCCCGATCAAGCCATTTACCTCGATATCTTTGCCCGAACCTTCTGGATGGGCCTGGTCATCACCGCGATCTGCCTGGTGCTGGCCTATCCCCTGGCCTACTTGCTGGCCAACCTGCCGTCACGGCAAAGCAACCTGCTGATGATTCTGGTCCTGCTACCGTTCTGGACCTCGATTCTGGTGCGAGTGGCGGCGTGGATTGTCTTGCTGCAGTCCGGTGGCCTGATCAACAGCGCCTTGATGGCCATGGGCATCATCGATAAACCGCTGGAACTGGTATTCAACCGCGTCGGGGTTTACATCTCGATGGTGCACATCCTGTTGCCGTTCATGATTCTGCCGATCTACAGCGTGATGAAGGGGATCTCGCCGACCTACATGCGTGCGGCGATTTCCCTGGGTTGCCATCCGTTCGCCAGCTTCTGGCGGGTGTACTTCCCGCAGACCTATGCCGGTGTCGGTGCCGGTTGCCTGTTGGTGTTCATCCTGGCGATTGGTTACTACATCACCCCGGCGCTGCTGGGCAGTCCGAACGATCAGATGGTCAGCTACTTCGTCGCGTTCTACACCAACACCAGCATCAACTGGGGCATGGCGACCGCGCTCGGTGGGCTGCTGTTACTGGCCACGGTGGTGCTCTATCTGATTTACAGCTGGCTGGTAGGCGCGAGCCGCCTGCGCCTGAGCTAAGGGGAGAATCGAAATGCTGAGTCCGTATATGTCGCCCGTCGAGCGGGTGTGGTTCTACAGCTTGCGCATTCTCTGCGGGCTGATCCTGTTGTTCCTGATTCTGCCGGTACTGGTCATCATCCCGTTGTCGTTCAACTCGGGGAGTTTCCTGGTGTACCCGCTGCAAGGTTTCTCGTTGCATTGGTATCAGGACTTCTTCGCCTCCGCCGAATGGATGCGGGCGTTGAAGAACAGCATCATCGTTGCTCCGGCGGCCACCGTTCTGGCGATGGTCTTCGGTACGCTGGCGGCGATCGGCCTGACCCGTGGTGACTTCCCCGGCAAGGCGCTGGTGATGGCGCTGGTGATTTCGCCCATGGTGGTGCCGGTGGTGATCATCGGTGTGGCGAGCTACCTGTTCTTCGCTCCACTGGGCCTGGGCAACAGCTTCTTCTCGCTGATCGTGGTGCATGCGGTGCTGGGTGTACCGTTTGTGATCATCACAGTGTCGGCCACCTTGCAGGGGTTTAACCACAACCTGGTGCGTGCAGCGGCCAGCCTGGGAGCTTCGCCACTGACGGCATTCCGTCGAGTAACCTTGCCGCTGATCGCGCCTGGCGTGATTTCCGGCGCTCTGTTTGCCTTCGCCACCTCGTTCGATGAAGTGGTGGTGACGCTGTTCCTCGCCGGCCCCGAGCAAGCGACCTTGCCACGGCAGATGTTCAGCGGCATCCGTGAAAACCTCAGCCCGACCATCGCCGCCGCCGCGACGCTGCTGATCGCTTTCTCGGTGATCCTGTTGCTGACCCTGGAGTGGTTGCGTGGGCGTAGCGAGAAATTGCGTACGGCCCAGGCCTGACGGATTGCTTTGTGGCGAGGGAGCTTGCTCCCGTTCGACTGCGCAGCAGGCGCTCTCTTAGGGCTGCTTCGCAGCCCAGCGGGAGCAAGCTCCCTCGCCACGGGTAGCAGGGCATCCGCCCATTCATTGGCTGAATAACAGACAAACCCGAATCCATAGCTACTATTGTGCCCAGCTCCCCTATCTATAAGAGGCTGCGCACATGAGTCTTTCCTCTTTCAAAATCGCTCACAAATTGCTCACCGGCACGAGCGCCATCGAGCAACTGGCCGCTGAGCTGACCCGCCTGGATGTCGATCACCCATTGATTGTTACCGATGCGGCACTGGTCAAATCCGGTACGGTCGAGCTGGCGTTGGCCCAATTGGGTGGGCGTACCTTCGAAATTTTCGACCGGGTGCTACCCGACCCGGAAATCGCCATCGTCGAAGACTGCATGCGCGTCTATCGCGAAGGCGGGCATGACGGCCTGATCGGCCTGGGTGGCGGCAGTGCCATCGACATCGCCAAAAGCGTGGCGGCCTACGCCGGTTATCACGGGGCGCTTGAGGATCTGTTCGGTGTCGACCAGGTGCCACGCAAGGGTCCACCGCTGATCGCCATCCCGACCACCGCCGGTACCGGATCGGAAGTCACCAATGTGGCGATCCTGTCCGACAAGGTGGCGCAACTCAAAAAAGGCATCGTCAGCGATTACCTGTTGCCCGATGTGGCCCTGGTCAGCCCGCAAATGACCCTGACCTGCCCGCGCAGCGTGACCGCCGCCAGTGGTGTTGATGCGTTGGTGCACGCGGTGGAGTCCTATCTGTCGGTCAACGCATCGCCCATTACCGACGCCTTGGCCATTGGCGCAATCAGGTTGATCGCCAATGCGTTGCCCAAGGCCTATGCCAACCCCTCGAACCTGCAGGCCCGTGAGGACATGGCTACCGCCAGCCTGATGGCCGGCATGGCCTTCGGCAACGCGGGTGTCGGCGCGGTGCATGCCCTGGCGTATCCGCTGGGTGGGCGTTTCAACATTGCCCACGGTGTGAGCAATGCCCTGTTGCTGCCCCATGTCATGACCTGGAACAAGATGGCCTGTGTGGAACGTATGCAGGACATCGCCGAGGCATTTGGCGTGAAGACGGCGCACTTGAGTGTGCAGGAAGCGGCGGACCAGGCGGTTGAGGCCATGGCGCGACTCTGTGCCGCAGTGGAGATCCCTCAAGGCTTGCGCAGTTTCGGGGTGCCGGAGGACGCGATCCCGGCGATGGCCGTGGAGGCCGCGGGAATCGAGCGATTGATGCGCAACAATCCGCGCCAGTTGAGCGTTGTTGATATCGAGAAGATTTACCGGGCTGCCTACTGATCATTGCACTCACGGTGTGCGCGTCAAAGCATGAGGTATACAATGCGCGCCATCGTGATCCTGCTCAAAAAAGGTGCGTCATGCAGCCCTTCGCAATTGCTCCGTCGATTCTCTCCGCCGACTTCGCCCGCCTGGGTGAAGAAGTGGACAACGTTCTGGCCGCGGGTGCCGACATCGTTCACTTCGATGTCATGGACAACCACTATGTGCCAAACCTGACTATCGGGCCGATGGTCTGTTCGGCTTTGCGCAAGTATGGCGTGACCGCGCCGATCGACGCGCACCTGATGGTCTCCCCGGTAGACCGCATCATCGGTGACTTCATCGAAGCCGGCGCGACCTACATCACCTTCCACCCGGACGCCTCGACCCACGTCGACCGTTCCCTGCAAATGATCCGCGAAGGCGGTTGCAAGGCGGGCCTGGTGTTCAACCCGGCGACCCCGCTGGACGTGCTCAAGTACGTGATGGACAAGGTCGACATGATCCTGCTGATGAGCGTCAACCCAGGCTTCGGCGGGCAGACGTTCATTCCGGCGACCCTCGACAAGCTGCGCGAAGCCCGTGCACTGATCGACGCGTCGGGCCGTGATATCCGCCTGGAAATCGATGGTGGCGTGAACGTGAACAACATTCGCGAAATCGCTGCGGCGGGCGCCGACACCTTCGTGGCCGGTTCTGCGATCTTCAACGCGCCGAACTACCAGGAAGTGATTGAGAAGATGCGCTCCGAACTGGCCCTGGCTCGCCCATGAGCGGGTTTGAGCAGCTGTTCCCGGGGCGCCTGCCGCGGTTGGTGATGTTCGATCTGGATGGCACTTTGATCGATTCCGTCCCGGACCTGGCAGTGGCTGTGGATAACATGCTGCTCAAACTGGGGCGTGAACCGGCCGGTCTGGCCGCGGTGCGCGAGTGGGTTGGCAACGGTGCGCCGGTGCTGGTGCGGCGCGCGCTGGCGGGTAGTATCGACCACAGCCGCGTCGATGATGGCGAGGCCGAGCACGCCCTGGCGATTTTCATGGAGGCCTACGCGGACGGCCATGAGTTGACGGTGGTCTACCCCGGCGTACGCGACACCCTGAAGTGGTTATACAAACAGGGCGTCGAGATGGCGTTGATCACCAACAAGCCGGAGCGCTTTGTCGCGCCACTGCTGGACCAGATGAAAATCGGCCGCTACTTCAAGTGGATCATTGGCGGTGACACCCTGCCGCAGAAAAAACCCGATCCGGCCGCGCTGTTTTTCGTGATGAAAATGGCCAACGTCCCGGCCTCGCAATCCTTGTTCATCGGTGACTCGCGCAGCGACGTGCAGGCGGCCAAGGCGGCGGGCGTGCAGTGTGTGGCGTTGAGCTACGGCTATAACCATGGCCGGCCGATTGCCGAAGAATCGCCGGCACTGGTGATCGACGATCTGCGCACGCTAATTCCCGGTTGCCTGGACCCGGCCGCTGAGATAACGTTGCCCGACGCTGTTCAATCCCCTCCTGGAAATTCCATCGTGGTGGTCACTCGCAAACTCTGGATGAAAGTCATCAAGGCTCTGGCCCGCTGGCGTTGGCGCGCCTGACGTGATCCTGGCCGGCTATCCGGCGCGTTTGCACACCTGACTGTTTGACCCTCACGCCACGAGGCACCTCATGATCCGCGAAGAATTCCTGCGTTTGGCCGCTGCCGGCTACAACCGTATCCCGCTGGCCTGCGAAACCCTTGCCGACTTCGATACACCACTGTCGATCTACCTGAAACTGGCCGATCAGCCCAACTCCTACCTGCTGGAATCGGTACAGGGCGGAGAGAAATGGGGCCGTTACTCGATCATCGGCCTGCCGTGTCGCACGGTGCTGCGGGTGCATGATCACCATGTCAGCGTGACCGTTGATGGCGTTGAGGTGGAAAGCCACGATGTCGAAGACCCGCTGGCGTTCGTCGAAGCGTTCAAAGCCCGTTACAACGTGCCGACCATCGCCGGTCTGCCGCGATTCAACGGTGGTCTGGTGGGCTACTTCGGTTACGACTGCGTGCGTTACGTGGAGAAGCGCCTGGGCAAGTGCCCGAACCCGGATCCGCTGGGGGTGCCGGATATTCTGCTGATGGTGTCCGACGCAGTGGTGGTGTTCGACAACCTTGCCGGCAAGATGCACGCGATCGTGCTGGCGGATCCTTCGCAGGAAAGCGCCTTTGAGCAAGGCCAGGCGCGTCTTGAGGAGTTGCTGGAAAAACTCCGTCAACCGATTACCCCGCGCCGTGGCCTGGATTTCAGCCAGCAGCAGGCGGCGGACCCGGTGTTCCGCTCCAGCTTCACCCAGGATGATTACGAGCGTGCGGTGGACACCATCAAGGAGTACATCCTCGCCGGTGACTGTATGCAAGTGGTGCCGTCGCAACGGATGTCCATCGACTTCAAGGCCGCGCCGATCGATCTGTACCGTGCGCTGCGCTGCTTCAACCCGACGCCTTATATGTACTTCTTCAACTTCGGCGACTTCCACGTCGTTGGCAGTTCACCGGAAGTGCTGGTGCGGGTCGAAGACAACCTGATCACCGTGCGCCCGATTGCTGGCACTCGCCCACGGGGCGCCAACGAGGAGGCGGATCAGGCGCTGGAAGAAGACCTGCTGTCGGATGACAAGGAAATCGCCGAGCACTTGATGCTGATTGACCTGGGCCGCAACGACACCGGTCGCGTCTCGGAAATCGGCTCGGTGAAACTCACCGAGAAAATGGTGATCGAGCGTTATTCCAACGTGATGCACATCGTGTCCAACGTCACCGGGCAACTGAAAGCCGGCTTGACGGCAATGGACGCGCTGCGGGCGATTCTGCCGGCTGGCACGCTGTCGGGCGCACCGAAGATTCGGGCGATGGAAATCATCGACGAACTGGAACCGGTCAAGCGGGGTGTCTACGGTGGTGCGGTGGGCTATTTCGCCTGGAACGGCAACATGGATACTGCCATTGCCATTCGTACCGCCGTGATCAAGAACGGCGAGCTTCATGTGCAAGCGGGAGGCGGCATCGTTGCCGACTCTGTGCCTGCGCTGGAATGGGAAGAGACCCTGAACAAGCGCCGCGCGATGTTCCGCGCAGTGGCCCTGGCCGAACAAACACCGCAAGGCTGATCCTGCGGTAAGAGAGCTTGTTGTGGCGAGCGAGCTTGCTCGCGCTCGGCTGCGAAGCAGTCGCCACGATGGGCCTGCTTTGCAGGTCAGCGGGAGCAAGCGCCCTCGCCACAAAAGCTGTGACCATAAAAAAACGCTGCCCCCGCGAGGAGGCAGCGTTTTTTATTGCCCGTCGCTTCAGAAGTCCAGTGCGAGCCCTACATTGATGGCTTGCTGGGTGAAGTCGTCATCCTTGCGGATGTTGTAGCCGGCACGCAACGCCAGGTCGGCGGTCAGTTTGTGGCTGACGCCCAGGTTCAGGCGGTTGGTATGGGACTGCGGGGTATAGCCTTCCAGGGTGTAATGGTTGTCCGGGAGGCTGTTGAGGTTCATGGTCACGTCCTGGGTGTCGTCTTCATACTCGCGTTCGTTGGCGTACTCGCCGTACACCTGGGTTTTCGGGGTGAACTGATACTTGCCTTGCAGGCCGATACCCAGGCGTCTTGAGTTACGCTTCTGGTCGTCGTAGGTCAGGGCCGTGGCGTCGTTACCGTCCTCCGAGTAGCCATCGACTTCGACCTTGGCAAAGTCCGCGCTGACGAACGGCGACAGGTGCCAAGGGCTGCTTGCCTGTTGCGCGATGTCGTAACCGATTCGGCCGCTGGCAGCCAGCACGGTACCGCTGGTATCGCCTTTTTCGCCTCGCTGGTTGGCGCCCAGGTCGAACTTGCGTTTGAGGCTGTCATAGTCCAGATGCCCAGCAGTCAGGGCGCCGTCGGCCCACCAGCGGTTTTGCTGGTACTGGGCGAATGCGGTGCCCATGTAGGTGTTGAGCTTGTAGTCCGAATCGTTGTTGCCGGCCTCCAGGTCCTGGCGATAGAAGCCGGCCGCGACACCTACGCGCCACGCGTCGTTAAGGCGATAGCTGCCACCGATGTTCAGGTTGTAGCCGTTGCCGTCACCACTGGCGGCGCTGTTCTGATCGTCAAAATCCAGGTGCTGGCCACCGCCGGCGACGATGGCTCGCCATTGGCCGACACCCTGCCAGTTTTCCCAGTCCGCCTGCCATTGGTTACGCAATTCATCCTGATGCGCGCGCAGTGTCCCGTGGGCCATTTCTGGCAGCAGTGTCAGTTCCCAGGGGGCCGCCAGCAGGGAGTAGGCATAGTCGGCAATCAGGCGCTGTCCGGCTTCGGTCGGGTGCACCGAGTCGTTGTAGATCAGCTTGCTGGGATCGGGGGTGGCACTGTTGATGCCGTATGTGGCGTTTTCCGTGCAGCCGATGCCGCTGAAGCAGGTGGCAGTGAGGTTCTGGTCAGTGGCCAGGCCGAACTGCGCCGGATCGGCAAAGGCCTCATTGAGCAGCACTGGAATATTGAGGGGAATGACCTCGGCGTCGACAGTTTGCAGTTGCCGTACCAGTTCGCTGTTGAACTGGGCGCTGAGCTGGGAGGTAAAGGCCTGCAGCGGACTGCCGTTGATGGCCGGCGTCAGGCCGATGTCTGGCAGCAACCAGACCATGATGTACTTGGCGCCTGCACCTTGCAGGGTTTGCACGCTGTCGACCAGTCGATCGGCGGCGGCACTGGCCTGTACTGGATTGAGTACCCGGCCTTGAAGGAAATCGTTACCGCCACCGGAGAGGTAGTAGAGCGCGTTCGGGTCGGCGCGAAAGCCGTTGGTCGGTAGATAGCCAGGCTTGGTGCGCTCGCCGGCGCTTGATGTGCTGGTGATCGAGTCAAGGATCTGGTCGGTACGGTAGCCGCCAACGGCCCAGTTGTTGCCGTCTGGCAGGCCCTGGCTGGCACGGGTGGCCGAGGTCGAGGCCGCCGTGTCGTCGGCGGAAAACCCCAGTTTGCCCCCCAGCAACTGTGTCGAGTTGGCGGAGCGCTCTTCCCCGGTGCCGTCCTTGTAAGTCGGGCCTGTGCGGTTGGTGAAGCGCTGTGTCGCGCCTGCCGGGCCGCCCGAGTCGGCAAATTGCCCCGCGTCGTTGAGGCTGTCGCCAAATACAATGAAGTTCGAGAAAGGGGTTGGGGCGGCATTCGCCTGGGCGCAGGCCATTGCAAGAAGACAACCCGCCAGCGGTACAAACAGCGTCTGTTTGATCATGATCAAGTCCGTTTATTTATTGTTGTATTGAACGAAACGACAGTACCAAAAACTTTTGCGCTTTTGCTATGGCCAAAGGCCGCATCCGTTGCGTGCGCTGCGCCATATTGCACCCTCTGCTCAGCTAAGTTACTGTGCTGGAACGTATGAATGAGACCTTCCCCGTGTTGATCGTCAGCAAACTCCTGGATCAAGTCGTCAAGGCACACGCCCGTTGGCGTTGGCGCGCCTGAACTTTCTCTGCCGGCCTGGCCGGACCTGTACCGTTTTGCCTTCTTTACCCGTATGAACGACCGCTTTTGCTGAATGCCAGCAACTGACCGTGTGTAGCGTGACTGCGGGTCAATCATTCGAAGGCTGTCTTAAAAGTCAGTGAATTCAAGAGGTTCCAGCCATGTTGCTGATGATTGATAACTACGACTCCTTTACCTACAACGTTGTGCAATACCTTGGCGAGCTAGGCGCCGAGGTCAAGGTCGTGCGCAACGACGAGCTCACCATTGCCCAGATCGAAGCGCTCAAGCCGGAGCGTATCGTGGTATCCCCTGGCCCATGCACCCCGACCGAAGCCGGCGTGTCGATCGAAGCCATCAAGTATTTCGCCGGCAAGCTGCCAATCCTCGGTGTCTGCCTGGGGCATCAGTCCATCGGCCAGGCGTTTGGTGGAGACGTGGTACGGGCCCGCCAAGTGATGCACGGTAAGACTAGTCCGGTATTCCACGAGGACAAGGGTGTGTTCGCGGGGCTTAACCGTCCGCTGACCGTTACCCGTTATCATTCGTTGATTGTCAAACGCGAAACCCTGCCCGATTGCCTGGAGCTGACCGCCTGGACCCAGTTCGAAGATGGCTCGGTCGATGAAATCATGGGCCTGCGCCACAAGACCTTGAACATCGAAGGGGTGCAATTTCACCCTGAGTCGATTCTCACCGAGCAAGGGCATGAACTGTTTGCCAATTTCCTCAAACAAACCGGCGGCACGCGCTAAGGACTTTCCATGGATATCAAGACTGCCCTGAGCCGTATCGTCGGCCATCTGGACCTGAGCACTGAGGAAATGCGCGATGTGATGCGCGAAATCATGACCGGGCAATGCTCGGATGCGCAGATTGGCGCGTTCATGATGGCCATGCGGATGAAAAGCGAGAGCATCGACGAGATCGTCGGTGCGGTATCGGTCATGCGCGAACTGGCAGACAAGGTCGAGCTGAAAACCCTCGACGGCGTTGTCGACGTAGTGGGCACTGGCGGCGACGGTGCGAACATCTTCAACGTTTCGACCGCCTCCTCCTTTGTGGTGGCCGCAGCCGGTTGCACCGTCGCCAAGCACGGTAACCGTGCAGTTTCTGGCAAGAGCGGCAGCGCCGACCTGCTGGAAGCAGCCGGGATCTACCTGAACCTGACGCCTGTGCAAGTGGCACGCTGCATCGACAACGTTGGTATTGGTTTTATGTTTGCCCAATCCCATCACAGTGCGATGAAATACGCCGCAGGTCCACGCCGCGATCTGGGTCTGCGCACACTGTTCAACATGCTCGGCCCGCTTACGAATCCGGCCGGTGTAAAGCATCAGGTCGTGGGTGTGTTCAGTCAGGCGTTGTGCCGGCCGTTGGCCGAGGTCTTGCAACGCCTGGGCAGCAAACATGTGCTGGTGGTGCACTCGAAGGACGGCCTGGACGAGTTCAGCCTGGCAGCCCCGACCTTTGTCGCGGAACTGAAAGACGACCGGATCAGCGAGTACTGGGTCGAACCAGAGGATTTGGGCATGAAGAGCCAGAGCCTGCACGGCCTGGCGGTGGAAAGCCCGGCAGCCTCGCTGGAACTGATCCGCGATGCGCTGGGGCGCCGCAAAACCGAGAATGGACAGAAAGCCGCAGAAATGATCGTGCTCAATGCCGGTGCCGCCCTGTACGCGGCTGATCATGCGAGTAGCCTGAGAGAGGGCGTGGCCCTGGCTCACGACGCTCTGCATACGGGCCTTGCACGAGAAAAGCTTGAAGAATTGGGTGCGTTTACCGCGGTATTCAGAATGGAGAATGAGGCATGAGTATACCGACGGTGCTGGAAAAGATTCTTGCCCGCAAAGTTGAGGAAGTGGCCGAGCGCATTGCGCGCGTGACACTGGCCGAGGTCGAAGTGCTGGCCAAGGCCGCGGATGCGCCTCGTGGTTTTGCCCAGGCATTGCTGGCCCAGGCCAGGCTCAAGCAACCAGCGGTGATTGCCGAAATCAAGAAGGCTTCACCCAGCAAGGGCGTGATTCGCGAGAATTTCGTACCGGCAGAAATTGCCCGCAGCTATGAGAAGGGCGGCGCGACCTGCTTGTCGGTGCTCACCGATATCGACTACTTCCAGGGCGCGGACATCTACCTGCAACAGGCTCGCGCCGCGTGCACGCTGCCGGTCATCCGCAAGGACTTCATGATCGATCCGTACCAGATCGTTGAAGCCCGCGCACTGGGCGCCGATTGCGTGCTGTTGATCGTTGCCGCGCTGGACGACGTGAAAATGGCCGAGCTCGCCTCTGTCGCCAAAGGTGTGGGGCTCGACGTGCTGGTGGAAGTTCACGACGGTGATGAGCTGGAGCGGGCATTGAAAGTGCTCGATACACCGCTGGTCGGGGTGAACAACCGCAACCTGCACACCTTTGACGTCAGTCTGGAAACCACCCTTGACCTGTTGCCGCGCATCCCGCGTGATCGCCTGGTCATCACCGAAAGTGGCATCCTCAACCGCGCCGATGTCGAGCTGATGGAAATCAGCGAGGTGTACTCGTTCCTGGTGGGCGAAGCCTTCATGCGCGCCGAGAATCCGGGCGCTGAACTGCAGCGCTTGTTCTTTCCGGAGCGTGGCGTGCCCGTCAGCGGCTCTACACTCGACTGAACCTGACTCAATCAAGAAGCCGGCGATGCCGGCTTTTTTGTAGCCACAGACAAGGATTCTCACTGCCATGACTCAACCCATTGCCTTGACCGTCGAAGCCGGCCTGCAAGCTGAGCAGGACCTGTTGGCGACGGTGTGTGCCGGCGCCCAGGAGTTCGGCTTGTTGTTTTGGCAGCCGAGTGATCGTGCGCTGGTCATGCCCAGGCGCTTGAGTCGCTTGCCGGGGTTCGACGTGGCATGCCAGGCGTCGGCGGCGAATGGCTGGCCGGTGCTGCTGCGCGAAACCGGTGGTGAACCGGTGCCACAGTCGGCGGCGACCATCAACATCGCACTGGTCTACGCGCCGCCGCGCAGTGAAGGGGATCATGGGCGTATCGAAACGGCTTATCGGCGGTTGTGCGATCCGATTTGCCAGTTGCTGACGGAATTGGGTGGCCATGCATCGCTGGGTGAAGTCGAGGGCGCTTTCTGTGACGGGCGTTTCAACGTCAATCTCGACGGGCGCAAGATGGTTGGCACGGCTCAGCGCTGGCGCCAGAGCAAGGGCGGGCAACGTCCGGTCGGGTTGGTGCATGGGGCGTTGTTGCTGGACGACGAACGCGAGTCGATGGTGGCGGCGGTAAACCGCTTCAACGAAGTCTGCGGCCTGGAGCAGCGGGTGCGAGCGCAGAGTCACATCGCCCTGCACGAACACTTCGCCGCGCCCCATGCGGTCGAGCGCCTGGACAGTCTGTACCGGGAGATGCTGGCCGAAATGCTACCCGCTTAACGGGTGCCGAACACGACCATGGTTTTACCTTTGACGTCGACCAGGTTGCGCTCTTCCAGGTCCTTGAGCACGCGCCCGACCATTTCCCGCGAGCAACCGACGATGCGCCCGATTTCCTGGCGGGTGACTTTGATCTGCATACCGTCAGGGTGGGTCATGGCGTCGGGTTGTTTGCACAACTCCAGCAGGCAACGGGCAACCCGGCCCGTGACGTCGAAGAACGCCAGGTCGCCGACCTTGCGGGTGGTATTGCGCAGGCGTTGGGCAATCTGACCGCTGAGCACGTACAGAATGTCCGGATCTTGCTGGGACAACTCGCGGAATTTGCAGTAGCTGATCTCGGCCACTTCGCACTCGACCTTGACGCGAACCCAGGCGCTGCGTTCCTGCTCATGGCCTGCTTGCTCGAACAGCCCCAGTTCCCCGAAGAAGTCCCCTGCGTTGAGGTAGGCGATGATCATTTCCCGCCCATCATCATCCTCGATCAGGATGGTCACTGAACCCTTGATGATGAAGAACAAGGTGTCGGAACGATCGCCGGCGCAAATGATGTTGCTCTTGGCCTGGTAGCGACGGCGCTGGCAATGCATCAACAGTTTGTCGAGGTTCTTGATTTTGGGTGTTGGGGTAACAGCAACCATGGTTGTATCCCGAAAAGACTTCACGGTGTGGTGTGTTTTTTTTATGTGCCGCGGATGACGATCGCTCAAAGGCGGGTCGGGCGTCAGTGATTTGGCGCCAGCTTACCAGACGCATTCCGTCGTTATTCGAGAATTTATCAATCACGATGGCGTCGTGCAGGCGCTCAAGCCGGCGGCTGCCAATCGAAGGCCCTGTGCTAAGCTGGCGACCCTTTTTTTACAGTGGAGTCTGGGCGATGAAGGCACGCATCCAATGGGCTGGCGAAGCCATGTTCCTCGGTGAATCCGGCAGCGGTCACGTGGTGGTCATGGACGGTCCGCCCGAGGCCGGTGGTCGTAACCTGGGCGTTCGGCCGATGGAAATGCTCCTGCTCGGTGTTGGTGGTTGCAGCAATTTCGACGTGGTCAGCATTCTGAAAAAGTCTCGCCAGGCCGTGGAAAGTTGCGAGGCGTTCCTGGAAGCCGAGCGCGCGACTGAAGATCCGAAAGTCTTCACCAAGATCCACATGCATTTCGTGGTCAAGGGCCGGGCGCTGAAAGAAGCCCAGGTCAAGCGCGCTATCGAGCTGTCGGCCGAGAAGTATTGCTCGGCCTCGATCATGCTCGGTGCGGCCGGCGTTGCCATCACCCACGACTACGAAATCATCGAGTTGGGTTGAATCGACATTCAACTATCATAAAAGCAGTGCAGACTCTGGCGATCACTGGCCCAGGTCTGCATAATGCGCCACTTTTTTCAGGGCAGTGATCGGTCGGTCGACAGGTCACCCACCCGAACAGACAACCAAAATCGCCATCGCGAAGAGGTGTTAACCGTCCTACGCAGGTGCGTTGTTCGCATCTGACGGGCATGCTTGATCACGCGGCCGGGCCGCATACACAGAGAGTTTTTAAACGGTGAAAAGCAAACTCAAGCTCCATGGGTTCAATAACCTGACAAAGACCTTGAGCTTCAACATCTATGACATCTGCTACGCGGAAACCCCGCAAGACCAGCAGGCGTATGTCGAATACATCAACCAGATGTACGACGCCGAACGTCTCACGCAGATCCTCACGGAAGTTGTCGATATCATTGGTGCCAACATCCTGAACATCGCCCGTCAGGATTACGATCCCCAAGGCGCCAGCGTGACCATTCTGATCTCCGAGGAACCGGTGACGCCCACCGAGAGCCAGATCGAAGAGTCGCCGGGTCCGATACCCGAAATCATCCTGGCCCACCTCGACAAGAGCCACATCACGGTGCACACCTACCCGGAAATCCATCCGGTGGACGGTATTGCAACTTTCCGTGTGGATATCGACGTGTCGACGTGCGGGGTCATTTCACCGCTTAAGGCGCTCAACTTCCTGATTCACCAGTTCGAGTCGGATATCGTCACCGTGGATTACCGCGTTCGTGGCTTTACCCGTGATGTCGAAGGCAAGAAGCACTTCATCGATCACGAGATCAACTCGATCCAGAACTACCTTTCCGACGATACCCGCGACGGTTACCAGATGACCGACGTGAACGTGTATCAGGAAAACATGTTCCACACCAAGATGCTGCTCAAGGACTTCGAACTGGATAACTACCTGTTCGGCGACGCTACCAGCAACCTGTCGACGGAACAGCGTGCCCAGGTGACCGAGCGTGTGAAACACGAAATGCTCGAGATCTTCTACGCGCGCAACATGCCGAGCTGATTCTTGAAGTAGAGAAGGCTTGAGCAAAAAGAAAGGGCGCTGAATCGGCGCCCTTTTTTGTGCCCGTGTCCCGTCCTGAATAAGGTTTACACCTTCTGACCGATTCTCAGGAGGGCGTAATGAATACGGGAAAAAGGCGCAGT